>JBDSTQ010000080.1:0-3135 GCA_039928195.1 Sphingomicrobium sp. | reverse complement strand
CGAGACCGGCAGCGCGATCACCTGGAAATATCCGTCGTGCATTTTGAAGGGCGAAGGCAGCGTCGGCGAATTCTATTCGGTCGCGCTGACCAACAACCGTCAGCAGGCCGACACCGGGACCAAGATGGTGCACATCGGCGCCAACACGCGCTCGACCATCGTCTCCAAAGGCATCAGCGCGGGGCGCAGCAACAACACCTATCGCGGGCTGGTGCGGGTGCTTCCCCGCGCGGAAAATGTGCGCAATTTCACCCAGTGCGATTCGCTGCTGCTCGGCGACCAGTGCGGCGCCCACACCGTGCCCTACATCGAGGTCAAAAACCCGAGCGCGCAGATCGAGCATGAAGCAACCACGAGCAAGATCAGCGACGACCAATTGTTCTACGCGATGAGCCGCGGCCTCGACGCCGAAAGCGCGGTGGCGCTGATCGTGAATGGGTTCGCGCGCGAGGTGCTCAAACAGCTGCCGATGGAGTTCGCGGTCGAAGCGCAGAAGTTGCTCGGCATTTCGCTAGAGGGGAGCGTCGGATGATCACCCAATTCCGTCATGCTGAACTCGTTTCAACATCCACTCCCCAACCTGAACCGTCGGTCCAAGCGGCGAAGTGGACCCTGAAACAAGTTCAGGGTGACGACAGCGGGTCCGCGGTCGAAGCGCAGAAGCTGCTCGGGATTTCACTTGAAGGAAGCGTGGGATGATCGGTGCAATCGGCGCCTTGATCGCGGGAGCGGTCATTTGGAGACTCTGGCCGCATGGCGTTCTGTTCCTCCTGCTATGGCCGGCGGCATTGGTCGCCATAAGTCTGCCCACGCTTTCCCAAACAATGGCGGATCTCGGTCGGCCCGCTGACGTCACTCCGGGTTACGTCATCCTCTACTACCTCCAAAGTCTCGCGATCACGGCTGTCTGCTTCTTCATCGCCTTCGGCATCCGGAAGTTGGTCACTAGAGATCGGAGTCCGGAAAGCGAATCGACTGAAGATGCTTGAGATCACCAACCTTCACGCGACCGTCGCCGACAAGCCGATCCTCAACGGCGTGTCGCTGCACGTGCCCGCAGGCGAGGTGCATGCGATCATGGGGCCGAACGGGTCGGGCAAGTCGACGCTCGCTTATGTGCTCGCAGGGCGGCCGGGCTATGACGTGACCGAGGGGAGTGTGAGGTTCACTGCATCTCGTCTTCCCCGCGAAAGCGGGGACCCAGCGCAAACAGAAAAACTGGATTCCCGCATTCGCGGGAATGACGAAGTTGATTTCCTCGCTCTCGCCCCGCACGAACGTGCTGCCGACGGCCTGTTCCTCGGCTTCCAATATCCGGTTGAAATTCCCGGCGTGTCGATGATGCAATTCCTGCGCGAAAGCCTCAATGCCCAGCGCCGTTCGCGTGGGCAAGCCGACCTCTCGGGCGCCGAATTCATTAAGCTCGCCCGCGCCCAGGCGGCCGCGCTCGGAATGGACGCCGACATGCTCAAGCGCCCGGTCAACGTCGGTTTCTCCGGCGGCGAGAAGAAGCGCGCGGAAATGGTCCAGATGGGCATCATGGACCCCAAATTCGCGATCCTCGACGAGACCGATAGCGGCCTCGACATCGACGCGCTCAAAGCGGTCGGCGCGGGTATCAACGGCATCATGCGCGCGCCCGACAAGGGCGTGCTCCTCATCACCCATTACCAACGCCTGCTCGACTATGTCCGACCCGACCGCGTCCACGTCCTCGACCGCGGCCGGATCACGCGCTCGGGCGGCGCCGAGCTCGCGCTCGAGCTTGAGCGCGAAGGCTATGTCGAGGTCGCGGCGTGAGCGCCGCAGGCACCCCGGATCTTCTCCGCGGCTCCGCGTCTCTGCGCGATAAAAGTCTTTGGTTCGCGCAAAGCCGCAAAGACGCAGAGGGAGAGGCGCATTGACCGCGCTTCCGACCCGCAATCTCGAGGCGTTCCGTTATGCCGACATCGATGCTTTGGCATCGGTGTGGAGCGACCTATCGGCTCCCGCGCCTATTCGGGTTGCAGCTGGGGGAAAGGCACAGCAAGTGTGGCTGCCGGACGGCGAAAATATCGAGATCCGGCGCGCTGAAGTCATCGTGGAAAGAGGCGCGGAATTCGTGTTGTTCGCGCTCAACACCGCGCAGGAGTACGGCCGGATCGAACTTGACGTTACGTTGCGCGAAGGGGCGCGCTTCTCGTTTGACGCGGCGAACATCGGCGGCGGCGCTTCGACGCTCGAGATCGTCACAACCGTGCGCCATGCCGAACCCTCCGCCGTCTCGCGCCAGACCGTGCGCTCGGTCCTCGGCGGCAAGGCCATTGGCACCTATCTCGGCAAGGTCGCGGTCGCGCGCGATGCGCAGCGCAGCGACAGCGAGCAATCGGTCAAGGCGATGCTGCTCGATCGCGGCGCCACCGCCAACGCCAAGCCCGAGCTCGAAATCTACGCCGACGACGTCAAATGCGCGCATGGCGCGAGCGTCGGCGAACTCGACGCCGATCAATTATTCTACGCGATGAGCCGCGGGCTCGACCCGGCCGGCGCGCGCGCGTTGCTGCTCGAGGGCTTCATCGGCGGATTGTGGGATGATCTGGGCGACGACAGCGCGATTGCGGTGGCCGCCAACGCTGCCCTGCGGAGGGTGGCATGAACGCCCCCGCGCGGATCACATCGGCGCTCGATGTGCGCGGCCAATTCCCCGCGATCGCCGACTGGCATTATCTCGACAGCGCCGCGACCGCGCAAAAGCCGCAGGCGGTGATCGATGCGATCACCACCGCTTACGCCCGCGACTATGCGACCGTTCACCGCGGCGTCTATCAGCGTTCGAGCGAAATGACCGGCCGCTACGAAGCCGCGCGCGCCGCCGCCGCGCGCCTGATCGGCGGCGAGCCCGACGAGCTCATTTTCACCCGCGGCGCGACCGAGGCGATCAACCTCGTCGCGCGCACGCTGCCGAAGGACGGCCGCAACCGCGTCCTGCTCTCGCAGCTCGAACATCACAGCAATATCGTCCCGTGGCAGCTGGCGGGCTTTGCGATCGATGTCGTACCGCTCGCCGCCGACGGGAACATCGATCTCGACGCTGCCGAGGCAATGCTCAGCGAGGAGCATTGCGTCGTTGGATTTGCCCACATATCCAACGTCCTC
>JBDSTQ010000079.1:0-4565 GCA_039928195.1 Sphingomicrobium sp. | reverse complement strand
GCCGATGACGGACGCCATGTATCGATCGCTTTTCAGCGCGGAGCCAAGGCCGAGATCATGATTCCCGAGGTGATGCGGCGGCGGCTGACGCTGACCGGATCGACGCTGCGGCCGCGCTCGGTCGAGTTCAAGACGATGGTCGCCGATGAATTGCGCGCGACGGTGTGGCCGTTGGTCGAGGGCGGGCGGTTGCGCCCCGTGATCGACAGGACCTTTCCGCTCGATCAGGCGGCGGCGGCGCACGCGCGGATGGAAAGCGGCAGCCACGTCGGCAAGATCGTGCTTGAGGTCAGCTCCTGATATTCGTCATCCCCGCGAAGGCGGGGATCCCGCTAAATCCTGACCTTTCAGGGCAAGGAGCAGCGGGATTCCCGCTTTCGCGGGAATGACGGGGAAGGGCCGACGAACTAGGTTGCTCCAACCCTAGTCTCGGCGTAGATCGCGGGTCTGCCGGCCGCTCCGTGAAGGGGCGGCCCATTTTGTTTCTTGCATACGGAGATTTCCAGTGGCCCAGCCCCTGATGCCCCATGCGACCGCCGCCTGGCTGGTCGACAATAGTTCGCTGACGTTCGAGCAGATCGCCGAATTTTGCGGGCTTCATTTGCTCGAGGTCCAGGCAATCGCCGACGACACCGCAGCGACCAAGCTCACCGGGCGCGATCCCATTCGCGCCAACGAGCTGACCCATGCCGAGATCGAAAAGGGCCAGGCCGACCCCGAATATCGCCTGACCATGCACAAGGAGCCCGATCCGGTGCGCCGCACCAAGGGTCCGCGCTACACCCCGGTGAGCAAGCGCCAGGACAAGCCCGACGGAATCAACTGGATCATCAAGAACCATCCCGAAGTGACCGACGGCCAGATCGGCAAACTGATCGGGACGACGCGCACGACGATCGCCGCGATCCGCGACCGCAGCCATTGGAACATCGCCAACATCACCCCCAAGGATCCGGTGACTTTGGGCCTGACGACGCAGCGCGAGCTCGATGCTGCAGTGGCCAAGGCGGCCAAGGCGGCAGGCATTCCGGCGCCGACCGACACGCGTTTTGACAGCGACCGCGAGGCGCTGATCGTGCAGCTCCGCACCGAGCGTGAGCAGCATGTCCGCGATGCCGAGGCGGCGCTTGCCGCGGCGGGCGACGAGACGCTCGCCGACGAAGTTTTCCCGGGCATTCGCGACCCGTTCAAGAACATCCCGCAGTCTTGAGCCCGGCTGTCTTGATTCGCGCCCCGCGCGGGGTCAGAAGCTGAACCATGGCCACTGCCGCGGAAGATGTCAGCGAGCTGAGCTTCGAGGCCGCGCTGGCCCGTCTCGAGGAGATCGTGCGCACGCTTGAAAAAGGCGAAGCGCCGCTCGACCAGTCGATCGCGCTGTATCAGGAAGGCGACCGGCTCAAGCGCCACTGCGAGGCGCGTTTGAAGGACGCGCAGGCGCGGATCGAGCAGATCGCGCTGGGCAGCGATGGCCAGCCCGCCGGGCTGAAACCGTTCGATGGCAGTTGACACGATCGACCGGCTGGCGGGCGCGCTAGCCGCCGAGGCGACCGAGGTCGTCGGCGAAGTCGATGCGTTTTTCGAGCAGTTGCTGGCGTCGGACGACGACGACCGGGGCGAATTGTACGCGGCGATGCGCCATGCCGCGATCGGCGGCGGCAAGCGCTTGCGCCCGATGCTCACGCTCGCTGCGGCGCGCTTGTTCGCGATCGACCGGCCGCGCGCTCTACGCACCGGCTGCGCGATCGAGGCGATCCATACTTATTCGCTGATTCACGACGATCTGCCGTGCATGGACGATGACGATTTGCGCCGCGGCAAACCGACGGTTCACAAGGCGTATGGCGAAGCGCAGGCGGTGCTCGCCGGGGACAGCCTGCATGCGCTGGCGTTCGAGATTCTCGCGCATCCCGCGACCCACGACGATCCGTGGGTGCGCTGCGATCTGGTGCTCGAGCTGGCCAAGGCGGTCGGGCCGGCGGGCATGGCGGGTGGGCAATTGATGGACTTGTCCGCCGAGGGGCAGGCGCTCGATCTGCCGGCGATCACCCGGTTGCAGCAATTGAAGACCGGCGCGCTGATCGAATTTTCGGTTGAGGCGGCGTGCATCATGGCCAAACTCCCGGCCGAGGGGCGGACGCCCTATCGCGGCTATGCGCGCAACATCGGACTGGCGTTCCAGATCGCCGACGATCTGATCGACCATGGCGGCGATGAGGCAACCGCGGGCAAGCGCATTGGCAAGGACGCCGGGGCGGGCAAGGCAACCTTCGTCTCGCTGCTCGGACCCGAGCGCGCGCAGCAGCAAGCGGCAATGCTCGTCAGCCAGGCGATCGAACATCTGGCAAGCCACGGCGAGGAGGCCGATCTGCTCCGCGCGATCGCCCGCTTCGCGATCGAACGGGACCATTAGACCATGACCACGCGTATCGCCGTCTATCCCGGGACATTCGACCCGATCACGCTCGGCCACCTCGATATCATCAAGCGCGGCGTGCATCTGGTCGACAAATTGGTCATCGGGGTGACGACCAATCCGTCGAAGGAGCCGATGTTCGGCGTCGCCGAGCGGCTGGCGATGGTCAAACGCGAAGTCGCCGGCTTGACCGGGGCGATGGAGGTGGTCGAGTTCGATTCGCTGCTGATGGATTTCGCCGTCGCGCAAGGCGCGTCGATGATTCTGCGCGGCCTGCGCGCGGTCGCCGACTTCGAATATGAATTCCAGATGGCGGGGATGAACCAGCAATTGAACGACGAGATCGAAACGGTGTTCTTGATGGCCGACGTCTCGCTGCAGCCGATCGCGTCGAAGCTGGTCAAGGAAATCGCGCGCTTTGGCGGCAAGATCGACAAGTTCGTGCCACCGCGCGTCGCCGCCGATGTCAGTCGGCACCTTGGGCGCGGTTAAGGTTGGCGTCAGCGCGCACGGGGCAAGCGACGAAAATTCGGGAGGGTTCGGGAAATGTTGAAGCTGTTGCTGCCGTTCGCGGCGTTGATCATCGCGGCCGCGCCGCCGCCGGTCGCGATCGGCCCGAGTCTGACTGCGCCGCCCGCGGTCGCCGTCAACCGCGCCAACACCTTGTTGCTTGAGCTGTCGAACGGGGGGACGGTAACGGTGCAGATGCGCCCCGACCTTGCGCCGCAGCATGTCGCGCGCGTCCAGGCTCTGGTCCGCAGCGGGTTTTACAATGGGCTGACTTTTCACCGCGTCATCCCCGGGTTCATGGCCCAGGGCGGCGATCCCAAGGGGATTGGCGACGGCGGCTCCAGTTTGCCCGACCTCAAGGCCGAGTTCACCCCGATGCTGCCGTTTCTCCGCGGCACCGTCGCGGCGGCGCGCACCGGCGACAATGTCGACAGCGCCAACAGCCAGTTCTTCATCATGTTCGCGCCGCTGAGCAGCCTCACCGGCCAATATACGATATGGGGCCGGGTCAGCGGCGGGATGGACGCGGTCGACAAGATCGCGCCGGGCGAACCGCCCGTCGAACCGACCAAAATTGTGAGCGCGCGCCTCGGCGGCTAAGCGGCGCCGATGCGCGTCGACGATTTCGATTTTGAACTACCGCCCGAGCGGATCGCGCTGCGCCCGGCGCGGCCGCGCGATAGTGCGCGTCTGTTGCTGGTTGAGGGCGAGGAGATTGCGGATCGCGGGGTGCGCGACCTGCCGCAATTGCTGCGGTCGGGCGATGTGCTGGTGTTCAACGACACCAGGGTGATTCCGGCGCAGCTCGAGGGCACCAGGGGAGACGCGCGAATCGGTGCGACGCTGCACAAGCGCGAGGGGCCGCGCGAATGGCGCGCGTTCCTGCGCAATGCGCGGCGGGCGCGGGTCGGGGACACCATCGACTTTGGCGAGCGGGTCAGCGCGTCGGTGGTCGACAAGGCCGACGACGGCTCGGCATTGCTCCATTTTCACGGGGACGAGCCGGTCGAATTGTTGCTGGAGCGCGCGGGACGAATGCCGCTGCCGCCCTATATCGCGAGCAAGCGCGCAGTCGATGCCGCCGACGCCGACGATTATCAGACGATGTTCGCGGTGCGCACAGGCGCGGTCGCGGCACCGACCGCGGCCTTGCATTTCACGCCCGCGCTGATCGCCGCGCTCGATGTGCGCGGGGTGGCGCGCGAAACGCTGACTCTGCACGTCGGGGCCGGGACGTTTCTGCCAGTCAAAAGCGAAACGGTGGCGGGGCACCGGATGCACGCTGAATGGGGCCGGATCGAGCCCAATACGGCGCGGCGCCTCAATGCGGCGCGGGCCGCCGGCGGGCGCTTGATCGCGGTCGGGACGACCAGTCTGCGCCTGCTCGAAAGCGCGGCGGGCGACGATGGTCAGATCGCGCCGTTCGCAGGCGACACCGCGATCTTCATCACCCCCGGCTATCGCTTCAAGGCCGTCGACGGCCTGCTCACCAATTTCCATCTGCCGCGCTCAACGCTGTTCATGCTGGTCAGTGCGCTGATGGGGATGGACGTGATGAAAGAAGCGTACGCCCATGCGATCGCGGGGGAGTATCGCTTTTACAGCTATGGCGACGCGAGCCTGCTGCTGCCCGGCTAGCGCC
>JBDSTQ010000078.1:0-6836 GCA_039928195.1 Sphingomicrobium sp. | reverse complement strand
CGGCCTGGTCGGCGCGGATCGCGGTCTGCGGGCTCCATTCGGTGCCGAACAGGAATGAGCCGACGGGATAGAGTTTGAAGAACCGCAAACTCTCAAACATCAGCGACAACAGGATGCCGAGCGTGGTCAGAATGGCGATCAGCGACGCCGCGACGAGCAGGATCTTGAGCCAGCGCTCGACCCCGACACGGGCGCGGAATTTCGGCGCGCTGCGGCGCATCGCGAGCCCGGCCGCAGCCATTGCCAGCGCCAGCGCGGCAGCACCGCCCATTAAAGTGAAGCGCGTCTCGGCCGAGCGGATGCGCGGCGCAAGCGTGGCGGATTCGGGGTTGAAACCCTGGGCGCGTTGGCCACGGGCGATCTCGCGCGCTTCGGACAGGATCGATTCGCGCTGCATGTCGAACGCCGGCAGAGCGCGCCCTTCGGGGCTTGCCAGCACCATCCGGTCGACCAATCGCGACTGCACCGGCGCCCAAGCGGCGAGCAGCAGCAGCGCGGGGATCGCCGCCCATAATGCCGCATAGGCCCCGTGATAGACCGGAAGCGAGTGGAGCCGGCCGACGGTGCGCAGCCGGCGCGCACGGACAAAGCCGAGCCACGCCGCGCCAAGCGCAACGACCATTACCAAAATCAGCGCAAGGCCAAGGGTCATCGGCTTGCGCCGTTCCTAGACTATTTCAGGCCCGCGCCATCGAGCGGCTTCATGTCGCTGGCCTGGGTTGTGGCGGCGGCGGCGTCGGCGCCGGCGAAGGGAACGAGGCCGCGGCGCTCAAGCGCTCCGCCTTTGCCCCACATCTTGGCGAACGAAGCGACGAAGTCGCGCAGCTTGGGCTTGGCCTGGAGATGCTCGCCCTTGACGTAAATATAGAGCTTGCGCGCACCGGGATAGGACAGATCGGCGATCGTCGCCTCGGTCGGTTCGATGCCCGCAATCTTTACCGCGCGAACCTTGTCGGCATTGCCCGCGAGATAGGAGAAGCCGAGCACGCCCAGCGTGCCGGCGTCACCAGCGACCTTCTGGACCAGCAAATTGTCATTCTCGCCGGCTTCGACGAACGCGCCATCCTCGCGGATCTTGCTGCAAATATCCTTGTGCTGGTCCTCATTGCTCTTTTTCAGAGCCTTCATCGCGGGGTCGCTGTCGCAGCCCTTGTCGAGATAAAGATCGACCAGACTATCGCGCGTTCCCGATGTCGGCGGCGGGCCGAGCACGCGAATCTTGATCGCCGGGAGCGATGGATTGACGTCTTTCCAAGTCTGCGCCTGATTGGGTCCCTTACCGAACGGATTGGCGGCGAGCGCCTTGTAGATATCAGTCTGGGTCAGGTTCATCGCGGGGCCGTTGACGCCTTCGATGAACGTCAGCCCGTCGATTCCGACCGGAACTTCGATGATCGACTTGACGCCCGCGCCGGCGCACGAATCATATTCGCTTTTCTTGATCTGGCGCGAAGCGTTGCTGACGTCGGGGAACTTTGATCCGACACCGCTGCAGAACAATTTCATCCCCGCGCCCGTGCCGGTCGATTCGACCGTCACCGAAAGGCCCGGATTGGCGCGCATGAAATCCTCGGCGACTGCCTTGGTGAACGGATAGACCGTCGACGATCCGACGATGCGAATATCGTTGGTCGAGCCGCCGCTTCCACCGCCGGAGTTGGAGCCGCACGCCGCGAACAAAGCGGCGACCGGGAGGGTCAGCAGAATCTTCTTCACGGGCGTCATACTCCTTCAAGCAGTGATGTTTGAAGCGCGCACTAGCGGGGATATGGCGAAGCTTGTGTGACGACTTTGTTGCACTTTTATGACAGCGCCGGCGGGAGCGCGGATCAGCGAGCGATTTCGCGACCGACCGGATAGAGCAGAAAACGCTCATCATAATATGGCGTCCGCTCATAGAACCAGCCAAGCCGAGCATCGGGATCGCGGGCGAATTTGGGGTCGGCCCTCAGCTTGGCTTCGAATTCGCGGCGCAGCGCGGAGTCGGCGGCGAGCATGCGGTCGGCCAAGGGCGCGATCGCATAGCCTTCGATATATTCGGTGCGCATGAGGATTTCGGGAAAGAAATTCCAGGCGAGCAGCGAATCCTTGCCTTCGGGCTCAAGCATCGCCGCAGCGAGCAACCCCAGCGGCTGATCCGAAGGCACGCGGACCGACCCGGCGGGAAAGCTTTCGCGGCGCGGAGCATGGGCGAAACCCGCGGTCTTGAGCGGGATATGGCCCTCGTCCGCCGCCTGCGTCTGCGTCCCGCTAAGCCGCACCATATCGAGCGTCAGCGTGCGCGGCGCGGCGAGGGGTTCGACGCGGATGCCGTGGAGACGGAGCAAGGCGATGACTTCGGGCTTGGTCGCCGGCACCCACCAGGCGGCGGGCAAGATCACTGTTCGATCCGGGGCGTCGGTCCATACGGGCATCCGCTGCGTGGTGGGCCGGCCGAGCCACCGGACCTCGTCGCCGCCCGACGCCGCCGAGCGATAGCGGTCATACGCCACGCCTTTGAAGTCGGGGATGATCGACGTCGGTTTGGGCAGTGGCTTCCAACTGAGAATCCCGGTGCGTGGCCGGCTAGCGCGGTCGGCGGCGATCGCGGCAGCGACCGCGCGGCCCTGCTGCCCGACGAGGCGCAATGATTCCTCGATCAGTATATATGTGCCGAGCACGCGTTGGCGGTACGGTTTGAGCGAATGCGTTTCGACTAGCACCGAGGGAATGCGCGCGAGGTCGGCATAGCCGGTCGAATAGCGCGGCTGGTCGGCGCCGAGGTGAACGCCTTTGTCGGGATTGCGCCCGTCGACCGCGTCGACATAGGCGCCGGGGATGTGGCCGGCACGGGCCAGCGCCGCGGTCACCGCCGGGCGATAGCTGCGGTCGAGCCAGCGGCCGATCGCCGGTGAGTGCGCATAGCGCCCGTCCCAGCCGGGATACATGAAGGTGATGTCATATTGATAATCGACGCCATCGGTGACGTGGAGGTCGAGGTAGAGCGACGGGCGGTATTTCTGCAGCAGCCCGAGCATCGCCTTCATTTCGGGCGTGTCGGCCTTGAGAAAATCGCGGTTGAGGTTGAGATTCTGTGCGGTGGTGCGCCAGCCCTGATTGAGCGGGCCGCGCTGGTTGGGGCGGTTGTAGGGCGACACGCGCTCATGCCCGTCGGCATTGAAGATCGGCACGAAGATGAAGTCGGCGCGGTCAAGCAGGCCGCCCTTGCCGCGCAGTGCGATGTCGCGGAGCAGCATCAGCCCGGCGTCCTTGCCGTCGATTTCGCCCGAATGGATCCCCGCCTGGGCGAGCAGCACCGGCTTGGGGCTGCGGCCGGGCTTGGCGGCGCGGATCGCGTACAGTTCGCGGCCCTGCGCGGTGCGGCCGAACACTTCGAGGCGGAGCAGGGGCGAAGCGGCGACCAGCTGCGCGAGCCAAGCGCGGGTTTCGGCATAAGACGGGGTCTGGTCGAACCCGCGCGCCTCGGTCGGGGTGATCCACGGGTCGTTCGCGGGAACCACCAGCGCCTCGCTCGCGCCGTGCCACGGCAGCGCGGGCGGCAACGGCGCGGTCATGTCGGGCGCGGTGGCGGCAGTTGCCAGAAAGGCGGCGGCGGCGATGAGCAAGCGGTTCATTGCGCGTGTCTAGGTCCCTATATGGTTTCCGTCATCACCCACGAAAGGATCTCCGCCATGTCCGAGCAATTTACGCGTTTTGCCGCGTTGCACGTGCCGGGCGACCCGGTGATCCTGTACAATATCTGGGACGTCGGCAGCGCCCGCGCGGTGGTTGAGGCTGGCGCCAAGGCGCTGGCAACGGGCAGTCATCCGGTCGCCGACGCGCAAGGCTGGCCCGACGGGCAGCAAGTGCCGCTCGATTTCGCGCTCGACAATGCGCGGCGGATTGTCGCGGCGGTCGAGATCCCGGTCACGGTCGATTTTGAGGGCGCTTATGCGGACGACCCGGCGGAAGGCGGCGCGAATGTCGCGCGGCTTGCGGCGACCGGCGCGATCGGCTGCAATTTCGAAGATCAGGTGATTGGCGGTGAAGGGGTCCATCCGCTCGCGCTTCAGGCCAGGCGCGTCGCCGCAATCCGCGCGGCGGTGGGCGATGCGTTTTTCATCAATGCGCGGACCGATCTGCTGCTCAAGACCGAACAGCACGACGATGCGTTGATCGATAAGGTGGTCGAACGCGGCAAGGCGTTCGCCGACGCCGGCGCCAGCGGCTTCTTCGTTCCGCGCCTGGCTGATCCCAAGCAGATCGAGCGCGTGGTGCGCGAAGTGCCGCTGCCACTCAATGTCATCGCCTTTCCCGGCGCACCCGACAAACCGGTGTGGGCGGCAGCGGGGGTGGCGCGGATCAGCCACGGGCCGTTTCCGCACCGTGCACTCATGAAGCAGCTGACCGAGGCGGCGCGGGCGGCGATCGCCTGAAGCGCCACCAGCGTGTCGGCGGGCCCGACTTCAACACCAGTTTACGGAACAGCCGCGCGCCGAGATTGAGGATGATCGCGACCCACAAGGCTTGCCACGCGAGCGCGGCGAAATGCGGCCACATCTCGGGCAGCTCGGCGGCGCGCGCGAGCATGGTCATCGGCGACGACCACGGAAAGACCGCGGCGGCAAGGCCGAGCGTCGAGCCGGGCGCGCCCACGGCGGTTGCCGCGAAACCGAATACCAGCACCTGGGCGAAGGTTACGGGCATCGACAGGATCTGCACCTCCCGCGCCGTCCCCGCCTGCGCGCCGATGGTCAGGAAGAGCGCGCCGAGCAGCAGGTAATTCATCGCGAAATAGGCGAGCGCGAGCGTGAGGAAGACCGGCCAGCCGACCGCCGGCGGCGGCAAAGTGCCGAGGCCACCCGACTTGAGCGTTCCGATCAGCAACGCGCCCGCGCCCAACCAGACGATCATCCCGAGCAACGAGGCGGCGAGCATGGCGAACAACTTACCGAGGAACATTGCGTCGATCGGCACCGCGGCGGCGATCACTTCGATGATCTTGTTCGATTTCTCCTCGATCAATTGCGACAGCAGCATCCCCGACAAAAGCAGACTGAGGAAGAACAGCAGCATCTGGCCAATCTGGCCGGTCACCGCGCGGCCCTGAGTGAGCGAGGCGGGCGCGGCGGGCGCTTGGGTCAGCGCAATCTGCGGCGCCGGCGCGGCCGGAGCGCGCGCGGCGGCAAGGATCAGCTTGAGCTGCGCCAGCGCGCGGCCGTTGCCGCCGAGCGCGCCGGTCAGTCGCGGCGCATCGAGCGTACCGCTGATCACCGCGCGCAGAGGCGGACTGGATTGGGCAAGCAGCCGCCGCGCCTGCGCCGCGCCATCGGCTTCGGGCACGACATGGCGCAGTTGCAGCACCTGATCTGTGCCCAAGGCCTGAGCGAGCCCGGCGCGGGCGGCGGCGACCGCTGCGTAGTCGGCGGGCGCGAGCGCCACGGCAACCACCGGCTGATCGGTCCGCGCCGCGACGCGCGCGCCGATGCCGCCGAAGACGCCGCCGAGCAGCAACGGAAACAGCGGACCGAGAAGGAAGAAAATGAATGTCTTCGACAGCACCGTCGCGGCGAAGTCGCGGCGGGCGATGACCACAGCAGAGCGCAGCATGCCGGTCATTCGACCGTCTCCTCGGCGTCGATCGCCCGAGGGGTCGCCGGTGCGGCGCCGCTGCCGGCGATGGCGACGAACGCATCGTGCAGGCCGGGGCGCTCGATCGCCAGCGTTTCGATCCCCGCGCCGCCATCGAGCAGCGCGCGCAGCAACGGCTCGGGGCCATCGCCGGGCAATTCGAATACCCACTCGCCATTGGTGAATTGCGCGCTTGCCGGGAGCGCCGAGCGCCACGCGCCGTCGGGCGAGCGGGTGCGCAGGCGGACGACCGGGCGCAACCGGCCGCGCGCCTGATCGACGGTGCCGTCGAACGCCACGCGGCCGTTGGCGATGATCGCGATCCGCTCACACAAGCGTTCGGCATGGGCGATGACGTGGGTCGAAAAGATGATCGTCGCGCCGCCTTGCGCCTCGGCGCGAATGAGCGCCTCGAGACGCTGTTGGTTGATCGCGTCGAGACCCGAAAAAGGCTCGTCGAGCACAATCAGCCGCGGGCGATGGACAATCGCGCCGAGCAATTGGACGGTCTGCGCCATGCCCTTGGACAAAGCACGGACGGGCTTGCGCGCCCATTCGGCAAGGTCATGGCGGGCGAGCATTTGATCGGCGCGGCGGCGGCCTTCGCTCCATGACAGCCCACGCAGCGCCCCCATGAAGGCGATCGCCTCGCGCGCGTGCATCGACGGATAGAGCCCGCGCTCCTCGGGCAGATAGCCGATCTCGCGCGCCGCATCGAGCGGACGGACGCGGCCGAGCACACATCGCGTCCCACTGGTCGGATCGATGATCCCTAGTAGCATGCGCAGCGTCGTCGTCTTGCCTGCGCCATTGGGCCCAAGCAGGCCGAAGATCGTCCCCACGGGCACCGCCAGATCGACCCCGTCGACCGCGCGGGTCGAACCGAAGTCCTTGACCAAATTCGATGCCGCGACCGCGGGTTCAAGCGTCATGCCGGCTCAATCGGGCAAAAAGCGCACAACGGCAATTAACCCGCGTGAAGTTTCCGAAATGGTTGTGCCGAACAGCCGTATTGGACAGGAAAAATGGGAGAAATCATGGACATGCGATAGCCATACTGTTAGGTATGGAGCATCAGAGTGAAGCGTCGAGGCGAGTGGAAGCGTGCATGATTAAGTCAGTGGCGTACCCCAATGCCGAACCCCTGCGCGCGATCGTCACCGGCGCGGCCGAAGGTATCGGCGCCGATTGCGCGCGCGCTCTGGCGTGCAATGGGGTGGAGGTCG
>JBDSTQ010000077.1:0-5745 GCA_039928195.1 Sphingomicrobium sp. | reverse complement strand
CGCTGGCCGAACAGGTCGCCCGACAGCCCCGCCGCGGCGAGCATCAGGAACAGATTGCTCTCGGCGATGCCAAGCTCGATGTGCTGGCCGGTGCCGCTCGCGCCCCATTTCTGCGCGGACGGGATTTTCGCCTGCGCGAACACATCGGGCGCATCGGCGCGGCGGAACAGTCCGCGCTGATTGACCCACGCGCCGAGGTTGGTCGAGACAGTGACGTCGGGCGAGGTGGTGACGATGCGGTCGGCGAGCGGACCGCCGGCCTTTGACAGGTCGAGCAAAATGCGCCCGAACGCGGCCTGGGTCGATTGCTCGTCGCCGGCCGGGGTCGGGATCGCGGGAATGGCAATCGTGCCGAACACGCGCGGGCGTTTTTCGCGGACGATGCGGCTCTGGTCGATCAGCGCCTCGACCCCCGGTCGTGCATTGTCGCCGACACCGCCCAGCGGCGCCCATTCGTCGCCCTCGCGCACCCCCATCGCATCGCGCCACGCGGCCATCTGCGTCGGGTTCATCAGCCCCGAATGATTGTCCTTGTGTCCGGCAAAGGGCAGACCATAGCCCTTGATCGTCCACGCGATGAACAGGGTCGGGACGTCATCCTGTGCGGCGTCGAACGCCTCGACCAAGGTCTCCATGCAATGTCCGCCAAGGTCGCCGAACAGGGCCGCCAGCGCGGCGTCGTCATGGGCTTTGAGGAACGCTGCGCCGCCCTTGCCGAGATCGGCCGCGATCCTCGCGCGCAACGCGGCGCCGCCCTGATAATGGAGGACCGACACCGCGGCATTGGGCAGCGCCTCGAACCACGCCGTGATCCTGGGATATTGCGCCAGCGCCGTGGCCAGGCGCTTGCCGTGACGAAGCTCGACCACGCGCCAGCCGCAGCTCGCGAAAATCTCGCCAAAGCGCTCGAACATGCGGTCGGCGCTGACCGCGTCGAGGCTCTGGCGGTTGTAATCGATTATCCACCACAGATTGCGCACGTCATGCTTGGCGCCCTCGATGATCGCTTCGTAAATATTGCCTTCGTCGAGCTCGGCATCGCCGATCAGCGCGACGAAGCGGCCGCGTTCGCGCTCCTCAATCCAGCCGTGCGCGCTCAGATAATCCTGCACCAATGACGCAAACAATGTGATCGCCACCCCAAGCCCGACCGACCCGGTCGAGAAATCGACCGGGATTTTGTCCTTGGTCCGGCTCGGATAGCTTTGCGCGCCGCCGAACCCGCGAAAATTCTTGAGCTGCTCGACGTTCTGGCTGCCGAGCAGATAATGAATCGCGTGGAGCACCGGCCCGGCATGCGGCTTGACCGCGACCCGGTCATTTTCGCCCAGCGCATGGAAATAGAGCGCGGCCATGATCGCGGTCATCGACGCGCAGCTAGCCTGATGCCCGCCGACTTTCAGCCCGTCGTCACTGTCGCGGACGTGGTTGGCGTGGTGGATGGTCCACGCCGACAGCCAGCGCAGCCGCTCCTCGAGCGTCCTGAGCGAGGCAATGTCGGGCGAAGTTTTCTTGAGCATCGCGTCGCTCTAGCGGCTTCGCGCGATTGCGAAAATCCTAAGCCGCTTCGGCTTTGTCATGCTCGGCGTCGAAGCGCGCGTGGGCGGCGTGGATCGCGGCGACATTGTCGAGCGCCCATTGGGACAGCGCACTGACCGGCGACAGCAAGGAATGGCCGAGCTCGGTCAGCGCATAATCGACCCGCGGGGGGATCGACGGCGTCACCGCGCGGCTGACGAGGCCGTCGCGTTCAAGGTTGCGCAGCGTCAGGGTCAGCATCCGCTGTGACACGCTTGGGATTTCACGGCGCAGTTCGTTGAACCGCCGCGGTCGCTCGCCGAGCGTACTCACCACCAGCACCGTCCATTTGTCGCCGATCCGCTGCAGCAAGGTGCTGATGGTGCGGCATACCGGATTGCTTGGGTCTTTCATCTCGATCTCCAGGGCACAGCCATGTGGCCGGGCACAAATTTGTTCGTCCGCCACATCAAAGTGCGTTCTTGCGGCACATTTTCTGATGGTTACGTAGCGTGCCTTCGGTATCCATTCAATACTTAAGGAGGCAATAGTGACCATCCTGCATCTCGACAGCAGCATCAGCGGCGAAAATAGCGCGAGCCGGGCAATCAGCCGCTCGATCCTCGACCGGCTGACCGCGGCCGATCCCGCTGCGCAAGTGATTTACCGCGACCTCGTCGCCGACCCGCTGCCGCACCTGACACTCGACGCCTTCGCCGACTCAACCGTGCTCGACGAATTCCTCGCCGCCGACACCATCGTCATTGGTGCGCCAATGTATAATTTCACTCTGCCGACGCAATTGAAGACGTGGCTCGACCGCATTCTCGTCGCCGGCCAGACCTTCCGCTACACCGCCACCGGCCCCGAGGGTCTGGTTGGCGACAAGCGCGTGATCGTCGGCCTCGCGCGCGGGGGGATGTACGACGCCGGCTCACCCGCGTCATCGCTCGAGCATCTCGAAACCTATTTGCGCGGCGTCTTCGGCTTTATCGGCATCAGTCCCGAATTCGTCGCCGCCGACGGCCTCGCGATCAGCCCCGAGCAGCGTGAAACTTCGGTTCGCCAAGCGCTCGGCGAAACCGTGCGGCTCGCGGCATGAGACTCGCTTCATCCCGTTTGGCTGCGGATTCATCCGATCCGCATGCACCAGACATCTCGCAGTCATGCGCGCGGTTCATCACGCGCTCGAGGGAGAGTGAAATGTTCGTACCCGACCAGCCCGCGCCAGCACCCGAGCAGCTCGATTATCTGCTCCGCCGCGCCGAGCAGGAATCGATCGCCGCGATCCGCACCGTCGATGCGCGCGCCGCCGAGCCCCACGCGCAAATGGCCTGCGCCTACACCGTGCGCGCGCTGTCGTTGCTCGGCAATCCAGCCGAAACCGCTTAGGCCGACAACAGCCTGATCGGGTTCTCGATATAGGACTTCAGCGCCTGCATGAAATTGGCTGCGTCCCAGCCGTCGACGACGCGGTGATCGCAGCTTAGCGACAGGTTCATGCGCTTGCGGATTTCGATCTCCCCGTCGACCACGACGACCTTTTCCTCGGCTTTGTTGACCGCGATGATCGCGACTTCGGGGCGGTTGATCACCGGGGTCGAAACGACTCCGCCCATCGGCCCGAGGCTCGACAGCGTGATCGACGATCCGCTTAATTCTTCGCGGCTCGCCTTGCCCGAGCGCGCGGCCTCGGCAAGGCGGAGGATATCCGCCGCGAGCTGCCACACGCTCATATTTTGCGCGCCGCGAATGACCGGGACCATCAGGCCATTTGGAGTCTGCGTCGCCATTCCAAGGTTGAGCGCGCCGACGCGTGTGATGACGTTGGCGTCATCGTCATAAGTCGCGTTGAGCATCGGGAATTCGGGTAGCGCTTTGGCCATAGCGGTGATCAGGAACGGCAGCACGGTCAGCTTGGGCTGGTCGCCGCGGTCGCGGTTCATCATCGCCCGCGTGTCCTCGAGGTCGGTGACGTCAAATTCCTCGACCAGAGTGAAATGCGGAATTCGGCGTTTGGCCTCCTGCATATTCTCGGCGATCTTGCGGCGGAGGCCGACGACCTTGATCGTCTCGTCGGCGCGCGGGGCGCTTCCGCGGGCGGACACGCCGCCGCCATTGTAGAGCAGATAGGCATCGAGGTCCGCATGGCGAATGCGCTCGGCAGTGGTGCGAACTTCGGCCAGGTCGATGCCAAGGTCGCGCGCGCGTTGGCGCACGGCGGGGGAGGCGAGGGCGTGAGTCCGTTCACCAAGCCCGTTCGTCCCGAGCGAAGTCGAGGGACTTTCTTGCTTGGCAGGTGTCTCGGCTTCGCTCGACACGAACGGTTTCTGGGGTGCGGGTTCGGGTTTGGCTGAAGCCACCGGAATTTCTTTCGCCATTTCCGGCGTCGCCGCGACCGCACCATCCGCCAGCGGCCGCTCGTCCACGCTATCCGCCGCCGTCTCCGCCGAGCGGTCCGCGCCCGCGGTTTCGATCACCACCAGCACCGATCCGATCGGGATCTGGTCGCCGACTTCGCCCGCCAATTCGACCACCTTGCCGGCAACCGGGCTTTCCATTTCGACCGTGGCTTTGTCGGTCATCATGTCGGCGAGCTGCTGATCCTCGTCGATGACGTCGCCCAATTTGACGTGCCAGGTGACAATCTCGGCCTCGGCAATGCCTTCGCCGATGTCGGGCAGCTTGAATTCGTAGCGAGCCATCAATCCGCCATCACTTTCTCAAGGGCTTTTTTCATTCGCTTCGGGCCGGGGAAATACGCCCATTCGTACGAGTGCGGGTAGGGCGTATCCCAGCCGGTGACGCGCTCGACCGGCGCTTCGAGATGATAGAAGCAGCGCTCCTGCACCAGCGCGACGAGCTCGGCGCCAAAGCCCGACGTGCGCGGCGCTTCGTGGACCACGAGGCAGCGGCCGGTCTTGGCGACCGACGCTTCGATCGTCGCGATGTCGAGCGGGACGAGCGTACGCAAATCGATCACTTCGGCATCGAGCCCCTGCGCCTCGACCGCCGCCAGCGAGACATGGACCATCGTGCCATAGGTCAGCACGGTCAGGTCGGCGCCCGCGCGGACGATCGCCGCTTTGCCCAGCGGGACGGTGTAATGGCCGTCGGGGACAGCACTTGCGGGATGCTTGGCCCACGGCGTCACGGGGCGGTCGTGATGGCCCTCGAACGGCCCGTTGTAGATGCGCTTGGGCTCGAAAAAGATCACCGGATCGGGGTCGGCGATGGCTGCCAGCAACAAGCCCTTGGCGTCGTGCGGGGTCGACGGAATCACCACTTTCAATCCGGCGATGTGGGTGAACAGGCTTTCGGGCGACTGGCTGTGCGTCTGGCCGCCGAAGATGCCGCCGCCATAGGGCGTGCGGATGACCATCGGCATCGGCCATTCGCCCGCGGTGCGATAGCGCATTTTGGCGACTTCGCTGACGATCTGGTCGTAGCCGGGGTAGATATAATCGGCGAACTGGATCTCGATCAGCGGCTTGAGGCCATAGGCCGCCATGCCGACCGCGGCGGCGACGATCCCGCCTTCGCTGATCGGCGCGTCGAAGCAGCGGGTGTGGCCGAATTCCTTTTGCAGCCCTTCGGTGACGCGAAACACCCCGCCGAAAAAACCGATGTCCTCGCCGAACACGACGACGTCCTCGTCGGCGCGCATCGCAACCTTGTGCGCGTCATTGAGCGCCTGGATCATGTTGAGCGTCGCCATCAGCTATTCTCGTCAAGCGCGGCGGCGCGCTGCTCGGCGATGTTCCACGGCATCTCGGCATAGACGTCCTCGAACATGCTGCCGATATTGTCCTTGCCCTGCTCGGGGAGGATGCCGAGCTTCTCGGCCTCCTTTTGCGCCGCGCGGACCGCGACATCGGCTTCGGCGAACAACGCCGTGTGGCGCTCGTCGTCCCATTCGCCGAGCGCGATCAGATGCGCCTTCAGCCGCTCGACCGGGTCGCCTAGCGGCCACGCCTTGGCTTCATTGACCGGGCGATAACCCGACGGATCGTCCGAAGTCGAATGGCCCTCGGCGCGGTAAGTGAAGAATTCGATCATCGCCGGGCCGGAATTGGCGCGGGCGCGTTCCGACGCCCATTTGATCGCGGCAAAGACCGCAAGCGCGTCATTGCCGTCGACGCGCAGGCCGGCGATGCCATAGCCGACCGCGCGCTGGGCGAAGGTCGCGCGCTCGGCCCCGGCGATCCCGCTGAAGCTCGAGATCGC
>JBDSTQ010000076.1:0-5163 GCA_039928195.1 Sphingomicrobium sp. | reverse complement strand
CAACGCGACGACCGCCAGCAACGTGCGGAGCGATATGAGCGCGATGATCGCCCGCTGCGCGATGATCGCCCGCAACGCGACGACCGGCCTCAACGCGTCGAGCGCGATGATCGCCCGCAGCGCGCCGAGCGCAGCGAGCGGGATGACCGCCCACCCCGCGCCGAACGCGCCGCGCCGCGCCCGGTCCGCGATCGTCCGCGCCGCGCTCCGGCGGGTGATGCGCAGGGCGCCAGCGACGGCGATTCGGGCGAACGTTTGAACGGCGGCGGCGAGACTATCGCGTTCGACGTATTGCCTCCGGCGATCGGGCTCGACGACGCGAACAATGCAGCGCCCGAAGCGGCTGCGCGTCCGGTGCGCAAACGCGCACCGCGCGCCGCGCCGCGCCGCCCCGACAGCGACGAAGACGCCGCCCCCGCTGCCTGATTGTGCCGCGCGGTTGACGCCAACGTAACAATGTAACATCGTCCGCTCCTCATTCGTGAGGAGTGGTTCGATGCGTCATCTCTTGCTCGCCGGTGCGGCACTGTTTGTGGCCGGAAGCGCGGCAGCTCAACCGACCGCCAATGCGGTCCCGCCGCCGGCGCAGACCGCGCAGGGCGACATCGCGGTGACGATCTACAATAACAATCGCGCGTTGATCGAGGACAAGCGCTCGCTCGACTTGCCCGCGGGGCGCAGTCGCCAGGAATTCCGCGACGTCTCGGCGCAGATCCAGCCCGAGACGGTGACCTTGAACGCGCGCGGGATCAGCATCGTCGAGCAGAATTTCGATTTCGACCTGCTTAGCCCGTCGGCACTGATGCAGAATGCGGTCGGCCAGACGCTGACCATCGTCCGCGTCAATCCCGCGACCGGTGCCGAAGTGCGTGAACGCGCCAAGATCCTCGCCGCCAATGGCGGGGTGGTGATGCAAGTGGGCGACCGCATCGAGGTACTGCGCGATGACGGTCTTCCTGCGCGCGTGATCTTCGATCAGGTCCCGGCGACCTTGCGCGCGCGCCCGACACTGTCGGTGACGCTCGAGGCCGACGGCGGCGGCCGCCGCCCGGTCACGCTCACCTATTTGACCCCCGGGCTCGGCTGGTCGGCGGATTATGTCGCTCTGTTCGACGAAGCCAATGCGCGCATGGACGTGCAGGGCTGGATCACGCTGACCAACAATAGCGGCACGCCCTATGTCAACGCCGCGACCTTGCTCGTCGCGGGCGCGGTCGGCAGCGCCGATCAAGGCGGAAATCGCTATGGCCGCTACCCGCCGCCACCGCCGCCGCCGCCCGATGGCATCGATCGTGCCGGGACCGAAACCGCGGGGCGCGAGCGGCTCGGCGATTTCTACCTTTATCCGCTGCCCGAGCGGACGACGATCGCCGACACGCAGACCAAGCAGGTCAGCTTCCTCGATGCCCAAGGGACGCCCGCGGCGCGCGCCTACGAATTTCGCAACGGCTGGCTGTCGACCAGCGACCAGCCATTGAGCGCCAACACCGTTCTGCGCTTTTCGAGCAGCCGTCAGCAGGGTCTTGGCGACGCACTCCCTGCCGGCATCGTGCGCGTCTATCAGCGCGACGCGCGCGGCAATCCGCAATTCGTCGGCGAACATCGCATCGGTCACACCCCGATGGGCTCGGACATTGGGCTCGCCACCGGCCAGGCGTTCGACATCAAGGTCCGCCCAGTGGTCGAGGAACGGACCAAGCTCGGCGACAGCCGCTGGCGCACACGGATGCGCTATTCGCTGACCAACGCCTCGCCCCAGGCGGTGACGGTCGACCTCATCCAGTCGGGCCTGTGGGGCGACATGCGGATCACCCAGGAAAGCCTCAAGTCCGAGCGGCTCAGCGCCGACGATGTGCGCTGGCGGGTGCCTGTGCCGGCCAATGGCGAAGCCACGGTTACCGCCACGTTCGACAGCCGCTACTGACCTGATGCGCGCGCTCGCGCTCGTTTTGGCTGTGCTTGTCGCCGCGCCCGCCGCGGGCCAAGCGATCGCTACTTCGACCGCGCCCGACCGGGTCGCGGTGACCGTTTATCGCAACCCCGAACGCGGGATCGAGCCGCTCAATCTGCAATGGCTCGGCGGCTACGCTTTGGTCAGTGAAACCCGCCGCGTGCGCATCCCCGCCGGATCGAGCGAGCTGCGCTTCGAGGGCGTGACCTCGGGCATCGTTCCGCAAAGCGCGATCGTCACCGGGCTCGGCGAAGCCGTGCTGGAGAAAAATCGCGACGCCAAATTATTGTCGCCGGGAAGCTTGCTCGATGCTTCGCTCGGCGAGCGTTTGCGCTTGCGGCGAACGTCGAAGGCGACGGGCGCGGTGACCGAACAGGATGCGGTTGTCCGCGCGACCAGCGATGGAATCGTCATCCAGACCGCTGCGGGGATCGAGGCGCTGCGCTGCACCGGCCTCCCCGAAACCCTGCTTGCGCGCAGCGTCCCGCCTGGTTTGTCGGCCAAGCCGACCCTGTCGGTCCGCGTCCGCAGCGCGCAGGCGGTCGAGCGGCTGGTGACCTTGTCCTACATCACCAACAATTTCGATTGGCAGGCCGATTATGTCGCCGATCTGTCCGATGCCGGCGACATGGTCAGTCTGTTCGGCTGGATGACCATCGCCAATAGCGACGACACCGGCCTCAAGGATGCCGCGACCAACGCCGTCGCGGGCAAACTCAACCGCGAGCGCGTGTGGGTCGACCCGGGCGAGGCGCCGCCAATCCGCATCAGCTGTTGGCCGCAAGGCACGACTAGCGACATTGTCGAGGAGGCGACGCCGGTCAGCGCGCTCACCCAATTTGACATCGTCGTTACGGGTGCGCGCATGGCCGCGCCGCCACCGCCGCCGCCCGCGCCGATGGCCGAACGCGGCGGCTTCGATGCCAGCGAGGAGCGGCTCGGCGACGTCCGGCTGTATCGCGTGCCGATCGCGGTCACCGTCGCCGCCAAATCGCAAAAGCAGATCGCCTTGCTGCGCCAGCCGGCGGTCAAGGTCACGACCATCCTTCGCCTGCGTCCCGGCAGCGGGGAACTCGACCAAGCGCTCGAACGCATCCTCGTCACCCGCAACCGCGCCGCCGAAGGGCTCGGACTCGCGTTACCGGCGGGCAAGGTCGCGCTGTTCGGTCAGCGCGAAGGCCACCGAATCCTGCTCGGCGAAGGCCGCATCGACGATTATGCGGTCGGCGAAAAAGTCGAGATTCCGGTCGCCACCGCAATCGGCGTGCGCGCGCGCCAGACTGTCGTCAGCTCGACCGATCGCGGCGAATATCAGCTGACCCTGACCAACGATCTGCAGCAGCCGCAGCTGGTCGAGATCGAACTCCCGCTGAGCGCCCGCGCCAAGGGCTCGCGGCTGGTCAAGCGCGACGGCTGGATGCTGTGGCGGGTGACGCTGCCGGCCAATGGCCGCGCCACACTGACCTACGCGATCTGATCGGGCGGATCGACCGGCCGCGGGCGGTTGTCGGCGTCGAGCGCGACGAAAGTGAAGACGCCTTCGGTGACCTTGACCTCAGTCGCTCCGAGATCGCGCTGGGCAACCACTTCGATCTTCACATGCATCGATGTCCGGCCGACGCGGTCAACCTTGGCATAGACCGAGATGAGGTCGCGCAAATGGATCGGCGCGAGAAAGTTCATCGCCTCGATCGCGACCGTCGCGACGGGTCCGCGCGCGCGGCGCGAGGCAACGATGCCCGCGGCAATATCCATCTGGCTGAGCACCCAGCCGCCGAAGATGTGGCCGTTGGCGTTGATGTCCGCGGGCGCCGGGACGACGCGTAAAATCGGCACGCGCTCAACCTTGGTCATGCTTGATCATCCTTGTGGTCGGTGCGGCCACTTGCCTGATCGTCATGCCCGCTCGAATTGCTCAGGAACAGCAAAGTCATCAGGCCGCTGCCGAGCAGGACGGTGAGGCCGACGCCGAGCGCGGTGGCGATCATCATGTGAATATGCGTGCCCGGATCGCCGCGCGCGACCAGCACGACCGCGAGTGCAGCAAGCGTGATCGACAGCAAGGCAAGCAGCCGCATGATCCGCCAGAAGCGGCGCATCGTAGCGTGGCTCGGGCTCGGGATCGGGTCGGGGACTGGCACGGCTTCCCTTTGGCCACGCGCCGTGGGAGGATCAAGCCGCGCGTTCCTCCGAGTCTCTCAAGGGAGTGGCATCATGACGATTTCGGCAGTTCTCGGCAGCAAAGGCAGCGCGGTGGAGACGATTGCCGCCAACGCCAGCGTGGCGGAGGCCATCGCCCGGCTCGGCGAAAAGCGCATC
The DNA here is from genome assembly GCA_039928195.1 of Sphingomicrobium sp. GTDB lineage: Bacteria > Pseudomonadota > Alphaproteobacteria > Sphingomonadales > Sphingomonadaceae > Sphingomicrobium. The sequence continues at coordinate 893 of JBDSTQ010000076.1, read as the reverse complement.
GGCGCGTTGCCGGTGATCGAGGGCGGCGCGATCGTCGGCATCATGTCCGAACGCGATGTCATCTATTGCTTGCGCGAACATGGCCCGGCGATGCTCGACTGGCCGGTGAGCCGCCTGATGAGTGCGCCGGCGATCACCGCCGAGCCCGATACGCCGGTCATGGCCGCGCTATCGCTGATGACCCAGCGCCGGATTCGCCATCTGCCGGTGCTCGAGGGCGGCGCGATTCGCGGGATCGTGTCGATCGGCGACCTCGTCAAATACCGGATGGAGCGGATCGAGGCCGAGGCCGAGGCGATGCGTTGCTACATCCAGAGCGCCTGACCCGCACACCGAAAACCTGCCCGGTTCAAGGCGTTGCGCTTGAAGATCGCGCGGCAAATCCTATTTAGAGATCAGGCGACGAGGTCTTGCGACCCACCGCGCCGAGTTGACCGGCCACTGTAACGCAGTTGCAAAAAAGCCGGTTGACGCGACGGAGGGCCTTACATATATGCCCCTCCAGCAGCTGACGCGGCCTCTTACGGGGCAAGCGTTCGTTTCGCGCTTTCTCTAGTCGGTCAACCGATACCCCGGACCATTAAAACCGGGGGAGGAAACGCGTCGGCTCTTTGACATTGTTGGTTTAGATGAAGGGACATGTGGGCGGCGGCCCGGTCTCCGATAGCCTCTGGGTATCGGTTGATCGGTCAAATTTATGCCGTTCCTTAATGTGACTTTTCGCTGCGCGGCTTGCCGCGGGGCGTAAGGAAACAGATGTCTCAAGTACGCAAACACACCAGTTTGTATATTTGTGCAGGAATGGCTCCCAGAGATGCCGGCCTGCCTGGCTTATTCCAGCCGGGCAAGTCGCACATCAACTTGAGAGTTTGATTCTGGCTCAGAACGAACGC
>JBDSTQ010000075.1:0-8890 GCA_039928195.1 Sphingomicrobium sp. | reverse complement strand
ACTCCATTCCGCTCATCACCGGCATGTTCCAGTCGAGCAGGACGACATCGGGCATCTTGGCTTCGCACGCGGTCAGCGCTTCCTGACCGTCGCCCGCTTCGGTGACCTCAAACTCGAGCGTTTCGAGGATGTGCCGCGCAACTTTGCGGATGACCTTGCTATCATCGACGATCAAACAGCTTTTCATGCTTCACATTCCCGACTGAACAGTGTGAGTGTCAATAAACATCAAGGGTAACGAAGAGCTTAAGCCGCAGATCGGATTTCCGGGCGGGTTTCGACGCCGGCGATCAAAGCAGCGACATCGATCAGCAGCAGCGGCCCGGTTTCGGTATCGACCAGACCGGTCGACACGCGTTCCCAACCGGGGCCCATCGCGGCGCGCACCGGTGACGGCGCCGACTGCGCCTCGATGACGTCCTCGACGAGGTCGACGATCAGCGCATAATGGTGGCCATCGAGCTCGACCACGGCGGCTTCGCGAATGCCATTGGCGCATTCGGTCTCGCCCAGTTCGAGCGAGCGGCGGCAATCGACCACGGTCAGCACGCGGCTGCGCAATGCCGACAGTCCGGCGATATGCGGCGCAGCGCGCGGCACCGCGATCAAAGTATCGAGTTCGACCACGCTTTCGACCGCTTCGGCGGCAAGCGCGACGCGCTCCCCGGCGATGGTCACGACCAGCAATAGCGCGCTCATGCCCGTTGCCCCCCCGAAGCCGATTTGAGCGCCATCACCAGCCCGGCGCGATCGTAGCGGTAAATGCTCGGATCCTTTTTGCCCGCGGCGTCGGGATCGGCGCGCAGCCAAATCGTCTGGCCGCTAGCTTCGGCAGCGCCGCCTTGCGCGGCGATGGTCAGGTCGGCCACCTCTTCGTCGGCCTCGCCGATCACGCGATAGCCGGCGGCCTCGACGATCGGGCGCAGCATATGCTGCATCCACGGATCGTCGCCGGGCAAGCGGCATACCAGCGGCGCGGCGGCGGCGGGCGCGGTTCCGACATGATTGGCGAACAGCCAGTGTGCGTCGAGCAGTTCGGCGGGCTCGCCGTTGATCAGCGAGACCCCGCTGACCTCGCCCGCGCCCGCGGCGTTGATGATTTGGTTGTCGATCGCGGCGAAGTCGATCACCTCGACGAACGCGTAGGCGATTTCGCTGGTGCCGTCGTTGAGCCGGAACAGGCGGACCTTGTCGGCGGCAATCTCGCCCGCCGCGACACCGGCAAGCGGAACGATGGCCTCGCCAAGCTGGACACGGAGTTGGCCCGCGGCCGTGCGCACGCTGCTCGCCGGAACCTCCTCGATACGGTCGACGAGCGCAAGGCGCACCGCGCGGCGGCCTCCGTCGAGCCCGCGGAATAGCAAAACTTCGGTGGCGCGGACGGGTTTGACGATCGCTTTCTCCGCAATCCGCGCAGCGCGGTCCTGCGCCTCAAGCTTGACGCCGCCGACTTCGGCGAGGCCGGCAGGGTCGAACAACAGGATCGGGCTGCCGTCGTCGGCAAGCGTGGTCCCGGCATACAGGCCAGTGGCCATCACCGCGGGCGCGGCGGGCTTGACTACCAACTCCTCATGGTCGTGAATCTTGTCCACCGCGAGCGCATAGACGTCGCCGCCGGCGGGGCGGAGGACAATCAATGTGCGATCTTCGGCGGCGACCGTGCTGGCGATGCCGAGGATGGCGGCCAGGCTGACTTCGGGCACCCGGCGGCCGCGAATGGTCGCGATTCCGGCGCCGCCGACCCGCTCGAGCGTGACCGAGGCGCCATTGGCACGGACGATTTCGTCGATCGCCGAGCGCGGAATGGCGAAGTGCTGGTTGCCGATCGAAACGGTGAGCGCGGGAATGATCGTCAAGGTGAGCGGCACGCGCAAAGTCATGCGGGTCCCGTCGCCCGGCTTGCTGTCGACTTCGACGATGCCGCCGATGCGCTCGATGTTCGAACGCACGACATCCATTCCGACCCCGCGGCCAGAAATGGCGGTGACCGCGCTGGCGGTCGACAGCCCCGCCTCGAAGATCAGAGCGAGCTGGTCGCGCGGAGTGAGCAACGCCGCGGCGTCCTTGTCGAGCGTTCCCGAGACAAGTGCTTTTTCGACCAGTTTGCGGCCGTCGATCCCGCGCCCATCGTCGTGAATGTCGATCAGAATCTGGTTGCCTGACTGGCGCGCCGAAACGCACAGCAGCCCAATCTCGCGCTTGCCCGCCTGGCGCCGGTCGGCGGGCAATTCGATGCCGTGATCGACCGCATTGCGAATGATGTGGGTCAGCGGATCGCGGATCATCTCGATCATTTCGCGGTCGAGCTCGACGTCCCCGCCCTCGATGTCGACCAGCACCTGCTTGCCCAGTTCGGCCGACAGGTCGCGGACCATGCGCGGCAACCCGACGAACAGATTTTCAATGCGCTGCATGCGCGTGCGGGTGATCGCATCGCGCATGTCGGCAATGATCCCCGACAGACGCTCGAATGCGCCATCGACCGCGACTTCGGCAGTCGCCTCGCGCAGCCGCCGGGCGAGCTCGTTGCGCGCCAGCACCATGTCCGAGACCGTGCTCATCACACGGTCGAGCAATTCAACCGACAGGCGGATGGTTCGCGGCGCGGCAATCGGCTTGCCGGCGGCTTCGGACGCAGTCGCCGTGAACAGGCTGGCGGCGCCCTCGGCCCCGGGTTCGAGCGCCTGGATCAAGGCGCTGTCGTCGCCCACCGGCATCTCTTCGCCGGCCTCGATCGCGGCGACCATTTCGCCGATCCGGTCGATGATCGCGAGCACCGCGCTGACCAGCAGGCCATCGGGCACGCGCTGGCCCGAGCGAACGTCGGCAAGCGCGTCCTCGGCGGCATGGCTGAGCGCCTCGAGCCGCGGAAATTCGAAAAAGCCGCAATTGCCTTTGACGGTGTGTACGAAGCGAAAAATATTATCGAGCCGCGCGCGGTCGCCCGGCTCGGCTTCCCAGGCGACGATTTCTCCGCCCAGCGCCTCAAGCATCTCGCGGCATTCCGCGACGAAGTCGGCAATCAAATCATCCATCGCGGCGGCCGTCCCCAAAGGTCGTGTCCGCCGCTTATGCCGCCGAGGAGTTAACGCGCCGTTATCCTTGAGCGGAAACTGGGTCCGGGCGGGGGATGGTGGCGCCGATCAGCAGCGCCTCGTTCGATGGATCGGACAATTGGATGGTGCCACCCGCGTCCGCCGCCAGGCTGTGCGCCAGCCACGCGCCGGCAGCGCGCGGCTCGACCGTGCCCTCGCTCAGTCCGGTCGCGAGTGTCTGGCGCAGCGCGGGGTCGAGCAGAATGCGCGGCCCCTCGCCGCGGATCACTAACTCGATCTCATTCTCCCGGCTTTCGGCGCCGATATCGAGCCGCCCGCCGCGCACCAACGCATCGCCCGCGAGCAAAGCGAGGTTGAGCAGTAATTTGATCGCGCCCTTGGGCAATCGGTCCTCGGTCACTTCCCAGCTGATGGTGAGCCGGCGTTCGGCCCCGAACACGCCTTCCAGCGCCGCCCGTGCCTCATGCGTGTCGACATCCTCGCCGAACCCGCCCGCCGCGCCGAACGCGAGGCGAAAGAATTTGAGTTTGTTGGCCGAAGCGCGCGCGCTGTCCTCAAGCAATTCGAGGCATTTTTCGCGCATCGCGGGATCATCTTCGTCGGCGAGCAGCTCGATCCCGTTGTTGAGCGCGCCGACCGGGCTCATCAGATCGTGGCACAAACGCGAACAAAGCAGGCTGGCAAGGTCGACTGCATTCATGGGCTCGCCAATGCGCCGGACTCCAATCCAAGGCAAGTTCGCGCCATTGAACCCCAGCGGCAGCGACCCATATCCGAGGCCGATGGGGGGCATTCAGACGATCGACGTGCGGCTTGAGCACGGCCACGCCGGCTGGCGTCTCGACCGCGCGCTCGCCGCGGCGGTGCCGACGCTGTCGCGCGAGCGGTTGAAGGCGCTGATCCGCAGCGGCGCGCTCGAGGGCGGCGGCACCTTGCTGCGCGACCCGGCGACCAAGGTCCGCGGCGATGAAGCGCTGCGGCTGACCGTCCCCGAACCCGCGGCGGCGCACAATGAAGCGCAGGACATCCCGCTGACGATCGTGTTCGAGGACGATCATCTGCTGATCGTCGACAAGCCCGCGGGACTGGTCGTCCACCCCGCGGCGGGCAATTTCGACGGGACTTTGGTCAACGCTTTGCTTCACCATTGTCGCGGCTCGCTGTCGGGGATCGGCGGGGTCGCGCGGCCCGGGATCGTCCACCGCATCGACAAGGACACCTCGGGGCTGCTGGTCGTCGCCAAGACCGACGTCGCCCACGAAGGGCTCGCGAGGCAATTCGCCGCGCACCGCATCGACCGCAAATATCTCGCAATCGTCAGCGGCGTTCCGCTGATGCCCGGCGGCACCGTCGACGCTGTGCTCGCGCGCTCCTCGGCCAACCGCAAAAAGATCGCGATCGTCGAAGCCAAAGACGCCGACCGCCGCGGCAAGCGCGCGGTGACGCACTGGACGCGCAAGGACATTTTGCGCGACGCGGCGCTGGTCGAATGCCGGCTGGAGACCGGGCGCACGCATCAGGTGCGCGTGCATATGGCCTCGCTCGGCCATCCCCTGCTTGGGGATCAAGTTTATGGCGGCGCGCAAAAGACGCACCGCAAGCTGTTGAACGAATTGAAGTTTAACCGTCAGGCGCTGCATGCGGCGGAGCTTGGCTTCATCCATCCGGTGACCAAGGTCCGTATGGCCTTCGCAAGCGCCATGCCCGAGGACATGCAGCAATTGTTCACGGCGCTTGGTGTATAGGATTTGCCCCGCTAAATGCGGGTAAAGGGAGTTGCGACGAATATCATGGCACAAGCAAAGAAACTCGTCTCGATCCCCGCATCCGGTGGAGAGGCCGGACTCAACCGCTATCTTAGCGAGATCAAGAAATTCCCGATCCTCGCGCCCGAGGAGGAGTTCATGCTCGCCAAGGCATGGCGCGAGCATGGCGACACCGACGCCGCCGCCAAATTGGTCAATTCGCACCTCCGCCTCGTGGCCAAGATCGCGATGGGCTATCGCGGCTACGGCCTCCCGGTCAGCGAGCTGATCAGCGAGGGCAATATCGGCCTGATGCAGGGCGTGAAGAAGTTCGAGCCCGACCGCGGCTTCCGCCTCGCTACCTATGCGATGTGGTGGATCCGCGCGTCGATCCAGGAATTTATCCTGCGCAGCTGGTCGCTCGTAAAAATGGGCACCACCGCGGCGCAGAAGAAACTGTTCTTCAACCTGCGCCGGATGAAGAACCAGATCGAGGCGTTCGAAGAAGGCGATCTCAAGCCCGCCGACGTGACCAAAATCGCGACCGATCTTGGCGTCACCGAGGCCGAAGTGATCTCGATGAACCGTCGCATGGGGCATGGCGGCGACACCAGCCTCAACGCGCCGTTGAAGGGCGATGAAGGCGGCGAAGGCCAGTGGCAGGACTTTCTCGTCGCGACCGACCCGTTGCAGGACGAAATCCTCGCCGAGGACGAAGAAAGCCGCGTCCGCCACGATTTGCTGATGGATGCGCTCGAGGGATTGAACGAGCGCGAAAAGCACATCCTGATCGAGCGCCGCCTGGCCGACGAACCCAAGACGCTCGAGGAGCTTTCGCAAGTCTACGGTGTCAGCCGCGAACGCATTCGCCAGATCGAGGTGCGCGCGTTCGAGAAGTTGCAGGCCGGGCTGTTGCGGCTGGCGGGCGAGAAGAGACTGTTGCCGGCGGCTTGACGCGCGAACAGAGCTAATTTGCGCCGAGCGTCGAGTTGGACGGCGAATCCGGCCCGCGCGGTCTCCAGCCCGGGCCGATCGCACTGCAGGTTTGCAACTGGGCAACGAACAACATTGTCAGCAGGACCGGTAATAAGGGGATGCCGACGATCGCCGTCAGCATCCCTACTGTCGGCGCCGCAAACGCCAGTGCTGCCCAAAGCCGCGCTCGACGACCGGTATTGGGGTCAGTGGCGACGGTCAGCGCCGCAACCGCCACAACCGTCAGGTCGTAAGCGAATGCGTACGGCAGCAAAAGGAAGGTCGCGGTCGCGGTGATGAGCGCAAGCTCGCGCGTGGACGCGCCGCGCCGCGCAGCCAGCGCGAGTCCGCCGATCGCGGCGGTCGCCACTAAGCACTGTCCGACTATTGCGAGGGGCCAGTTTCCGCTCAGGCGCAGCGCCGCGGTCATCAAGCTCGTCGACATCAGTCCGTAAAACGCCGTCCCAGCGTCGATCATTCCCGCCTGAACCGCGCTCGTCTTGAAGATGAAACCGGCCCACGCCCCCCAGCCATAGATCAGCCCGGAGACAATAAACAAAAGCGCTGCGGTTAGCGCGGCCGAAGCAATCGTCAGCCACTTCGCGCGCATCACCAGAGCAAGCGGGACGAGCACGGCGAGATGCGGCTTGATCAGCATCAGACCGAAGAAAATCCCCGCCTGGACCGGCCGCCGATCGACGTTCTGCCAACCCAACAGGAACAGCGCGCCGACCAGGAATCCATAATGGCCGGCCCAGATGTTGAGCAATGCCGCGGGGGTAAGCACTGCCAGCCATGCGCCGCCGGCCCCGGCAGGCCACCACGGGCGCGCGGCATAAACAAACAGCGTCCCGGTGGCGATCATCCACAGCGCCAGCGCCACGGGATATGGCAAGAGCGCGAGCAATTGCGCCAGCGGATAAGTGACCGGAGGATAGGAATAATTGTGCGGGTTGAGCGGGCCGAAAATCGACTGCTGAAAGTGTTGGTAGGCGGGCAGATCGAACAGCATCGCGCCGTGGCCGGCGTTAAGCAGCTTCCCCCCGGTCCAGACATTGATAAAGTCGCGGCCCCAAACGACCTGGTCGGCGATGCGGCCGTCGGCAAACACCGCAGTGTCGCGCACGAACAGCAGCAGGACGAGGCCGCCGCCCACGGCCCACAAATATGACAAAGTACGATCACGCGCGACCGGCGCAAGATCATCCACGAAGCTTGACCCACGGCATGCGCATCCGAATAAGCGGGCATGCTTAACAAGCAATAGGGGTTGCTCGCGCCGCGCGGCGCGCGATCAGTCGTCCTTGCGGCGTAACAGCGCGAGCCCCGCGGCCGTCCCGAGCAGCGCCGCGCCCGCCCCTGCCCGCCCCTTGCGACGGAGCAACGACAATCCAAGCGTCGCCATGACCGATCCGAGCATCCCGACTTTGGCCCCGCCGGCCAGTTTCCCCGCACGGGCCGCAACGCGCGAGGTGAGATAGGAATGCTCGGCGGGCACCGACGGGGGCTCTGCCGGCGGCTTCTCAGTGGGCGGGCTGACGTCGCCGCCGCTCGGCTTCTCGGCCGCGTCGGAGCTGGCGACATGATCGGCCGACCAGGCGCCGCGCTGGCCGATCGGTTTCGCCGCGCCCGCGGTCGTATCCTTGGCCGTCTGATGCTCAAGTTCGCTGTTAAGCTCGGCGCCGAACAGCAGGACATAGGCTGACAAATACATCCAGGTGAGCAGCACGACGACCGTCGCGAGGCTGCCATAGGTCTTGCCGTAATTGCCGAAATTGGCGGCGTAGAAGCCAAAACCGAGCGTCAGCAGGATCCACCCGACCGAGGCGAAGATCGACCCCGGGGTGATCCACGCCCACCTCGCTTTCTTGCGGTAGGGACCATAGCGGTACAGGCTCGCCGCGCCTGCCGCCGCGCCCGCCAGCAGCAGCGCATAGGAGCCAAGCTTGCCGAGCAGCAGCAGCGCACCGGGCAAGTGCGGAAACATTTTCTCCAGATGCCCAAGCGCGGCGACCGCGATCATCGCCACGATCGCCAGCACCACCGCGCCTGCGGTAATGGCCAGCGCGAGGATCAGGCCGAAGCCCTTCTTGCTGCCCGAGGTCTGGACCACGCTCATCAATTGCTCGCCGATCAGCTTGGCGGCATCGGCGGGCATCACTGCGGCTAGCGAGCGGACGTTGCCCAGAACCGTCTCCGGCGCGGCAACCAGACCATAGGTCAGCACCGTCGCGCCGAGCAGCGGGACGAGCGCGAGAAAGCCGTAGAAAGCCACGCCGGCGGCGACCAGACCGATATTGTCCTCGCTCGACTGTTTCCATGTTCTGAGTGCGACCTGCCGCCAGCCCTTGACCGGAATCTGGGCGGGGGTGTCGGCCGAGCGGCCGGTCGCCGGGCCCACATTGCGGTCGGCGGACGATGCAGGGCGATTATTCTCCATGCGGCGCAAACCGGTTGGAAGCGCCAGCGTTCCCTCGTGACACTATGCGCCCGTTGTGGCCGGGCGCGGCGTGCTTTAGTTCCTATGCATGCGTCCCAAAATCTTGTTGGCCATCGCCGCCGCTATCTCGCTCGCGGCCCCCGCCGCCGCGCAGCAATCGCGCTGCCCGACATGGGAGGCTGGCACGCGATATCCGTGGCAATCGACCGAGATCATGGCGGGCGACCGGTTCGCCTGGATCAGGCTGGAGGTCGACCGCCGCGGCTATCCGATCCGCTGCCGCGTCGCGAAGAACAATTACCCCGATGCGGAATCGCGCGTCTGGCTGTGCAAGCAATATTATGAAGAGTGGCGCGGTCCGCGCGCGGCGGCTTCGGATGCAAAGGTGCGGACGCTCGAACGACTGTCGCTGATCCCCAGTCACCGCCGCGCTCTCGCCGACCGCAAGGCGCGCGCCGCCTGGTTCGCGCAACATCCGCAAGAACGGCCGAAATGCTACCCAGAGCCCTCGCGCCCGGACCGGATGGACCTGTAAGGGCGTTACTACGATCTTGCCTCCACCGCCCCGCAGAAAGTGACCCGATCGATGATGACCAAATATTTGCTGACCGCAGCGGCTGCGCTGGTTGCGCTGGCCGGCTGCAATAAGGGTGACAATGCCGCCGGCGGCGCGG
>JBDSTQ010000074.1:0-23100 GCA_039928195.1 Sphingomicrobium sp. | reverse complement strand
TGAGGCTCGAGATCGTCGAGATGGGCAAGGTCGCAGACGCGGATCGCGCGGCGCCCGACCTTGTCCTCATACGCCGGGCCGATGCCGCGCCGCGTGGTGCCGATCTTGCCCGCGCCGCTGGCATCCTCGCGCAGGCCGTCGAGGTCGCGGTGGATGGGCAGGATCAGCGGGCAGGTCTCGGCAATGCGCAGCACCTCGGGGCTGATGGCGATGCCCTGGCCCGACAATTTCTCGATTTCGGCCTGGAGCGCCCACGGGTCGAGCACCACGCCATTGCCGATGATCGACGGCGTGCCGCGGACGATCCCGCTCGGCAGCAGCGACAATTTATAGGTCGCGTCGCCGACCACCAGCGTGTGGCCGGCGTTGTGGCCGCCCTGAAAGCGCACGACCATATCGGCGCGGCTGGCGAGCCAGTCGACGATCTTGCCCTTGCCCTCGTCGCCCCATTGCGCGCCGATGACGGTTACGTTGCCCAAGTTATTTCCCCGATTGAAAGCGGCCCGGCGCTCCTATTGGTTCGGACGCGGTTTCGCAACGAACCGCGGCCTGTCCGGTTGTGGGAGCGTGGCCCAACATTCGTCCCGCACCGCGATCATCGCCGCGCTGATCGGCAATCTGCTGATCGCCATCACCAAGGGCATCGCGGCGACCATCACCGGCAGCTCGGCGATGCTCAGCGAGGCGGTCCATTCGGCGGTCGACAGCGGCAATGCGATCTTGTTGCTTTACGGCGTTCACCGCGCCGCCAAGCCGCCCGACCAGCGCCACCCCTACGGCTATGGGCGAGAGCTTTATTTCTGGTGCTTCGTCGTCGCTCTGCTGGTTTTCGCGCTGGGCGCCGGCATTTCGATCTATGAGGGCGTTGCCCACATCCGCCACCCCGAACCGATTACGCGGCCGATCGTCAATTATGTCGTGCTTGCCCTCGCGTTCGTGTTCGAGGGCGTGTCGTGGTGGTTCGGGTGGAAAGCCTTTGGCGTGACCCGCGGCCGCGGTTCGATCTGGTCGGCGATCACCGAGGGCAAGGATCCGACCAGCTTCATGGTCCTGTTCGAGGACAGCGCGGCCTTGCTCGGCATCGTCATTGCCGCGGTCGGCACGTGGCTGTCGGTGACGCTCGGCGATGCGCGGATCGACGGCGGCGCGTCGATCCTGATCGGCCTGATCCTCGCCGCGGTCGCGGTGGTGCTGGGGCGCGAAAGCAAGGAATTGCTGATCGGCGAGCGCGCCGCGCCCGAATTGAGCGCGGCGATCCGCGAAACCGCGTCAGAGGAAAGCTGTGTGGTCGAGGTGGTCGACATCATCACTTCGCAGCTGTCGCCCGATCAGGTGATTGCGACGCTCGGCGTGGTGATCGACGAGAACCTCCGCGTGGCCGAGGTCGAACAGCTCATCTATCGGATCGAGAAAGCGATCCGGGCGCGCCATCCGCAGCTGTTTCGGGTGTTCGTCCGCCCCCAGTCGAGCGCGCGAGACCCCGATCCGAACGCCGACTGAGAGCGGGGCGAGTCCAGCTTGCCAATCGAAAGATGGTCGTTAAGAAGGCGGAACAGAAACGATGATTAGTGCGTATTGCTGATTCGGTAAGGCGTCGAATGGCGCCAATTTGATAATAGGGGAAAGCCAATGAAACTGACCACCACTCTCGCCATCGCGCTCGGCGTGACCGCTCTGACCGCGTGCAACAACAGCGCCAAGGAGCAGGCTGCCGACAACATCGAGGCCAATGCCGAGAACACGGCCGACATGATCGAAGAGAATGCCGACGCCGTTCCCGGTGTGACCACCGACGCCAACGCCGACGCCGCCGCTGATGCGGTTCGTGCCAATGGCGAAGCCACTGCCGACGCCGTCCGTGACGGTGCCGACGCCGACGGCAACAGCGCCAACTAAAACTACCCGATCCGCGCGCACGCAGGCGGATTGGCTAAGGGCGCCCCTCGGGGCGCCCTTTTTCTTTGTCAGCAGCGCGCGCCCCTCGGGGCGCCCTTTTTCTTGATCAAAAGCGCAGCGGCACGACTTCGCGCACGCCCTCGAGTGCGGACAGTGAATCGACCACCGGCTGCGACACTTCGCCATCCACCGCGATCAGCGCGACCGCTTCGCCGCCGGCATCGCGCCGGCCAAGGTTGAAGGTCGCGATGTTAATTCCGGCCGTGCCGAGCGCGGTGCCCAATTTGCCGATGAAGCCCGGCGCGTCGGTGTTGACGATGTACAGCATCGCGCCGTCGAGCTCGGCCTCGACCTCGACCCCGAAAATATCGACCAGCCGTGGCGCCTTATTGCCGAACAACGTCCCGGCAACGGTCCGCTCACCGTCGGGAGTGGTCGCGCTGACCCGCAGCAAGGTGTGATAATCGCCCTCGCGCTCGTGCCGCACTTCGCGCACGTCGAGCCCGCGCTCTTTCGCCAGGAACGGCGCGTTGACCATGTTCACGGTCTGCGAATACGTCCCCATCAGCCCCGCCAGAACCGCGCCGGTGATCGGTTTCTGGTTGAGCTCGGCGGCGGCGCCTTCGACCTCGATCGAGACCGCGCGGACCGCTGTGCCGAGCACTTGCCCAAGCAGCTTCCCGAGCTTTTCGGCGAGCGCCATATAGGGCTTCAAGCGCGGCGCTTCCTCGGCCGAAAGCGATGGCATGTTAATCGCGTTGACGACCCCGCCGAGGAGCAGAAAGTCGCTCATCTGCTCGGCGATCTGGATCGCCACATTGACCTGCGCCTCACTGGTCGAAGCGCCAAGGTGCGGGGTGGAAATGAACCCCGGCGTGCCGAACAAGGGCGAGTTTGTCGCGGGCTCGGTTTCAAACACGTCGAGCGCCGCACCGGCGACCTGGCCGCTGTCGAGCGCATCCTTTAACGCCGCTTCGTCAATCAGCCCGCCGCGCGCGCAATTGATGATACGCACGCCGCGCTTCATTTTGGCGATCGCGTCGCGCGATAAAATTCCGCGCGTCTGATCGGTCAGCGGCGTGTGCAAGGTAAGAAAATCGGCGCGCCGCAACAGCTCGTCGAGCTCGACCTTCTCGATCCCCAATTCAAGCGCGCGCTCGGGGGTCAGGAACGGGTCGAACGCGACCACTTTCATCTTGAGGCCGAGCGCGCGGCTGGCGACGATCGAGCCGATGTTGCCGGCACCGATCAGCCCCAAAGTTTTGGCGGTCAATTCGACCCCCATGAAGCGGTTCTTTTCCCATTTGCCCGCCTGGGTCGAAGCGTCGGCCTCGGGCAATTGGCGGGCAAGCGCGAACATCAAGGCGATCGCATGTTCGGCGGTGGTGATCGAATTGCCGAACGGCGTGTTCATGACCACGATCCCGCGCGCCGAAGCGGCGGCGACGTCGATCGTGTCGACCCCGATCCCGGCGCGGCCGATGACTTTGAGGCGTGACCCGGCGGCATCCATGATCGCGGGCGTGACGCGCGTTGAACTGCGCACCGCGAGCCCGTCATAATTGGCGATGATCGCGGCGAGTTCGTCGGGGGTGAGGCCGGGTTTTTCGGCGACGTCGACGCCGCGCTCGCGGAACAGCGCCGCGCATTTGGGATCCATCTTGTCGGCGATCAGGACGGTGGGTTGGTCGGTCACAAATTCTTCCTCTCGTCACCCCCGCGCAAGCGGGGGTCCCGCTGCTCTCCTGGAGTCGTATTTTCAAAAAGCGGGATCCCCGCTTCCGCGGGGATGACGAATTACGGAGCGGTCCCCGCCCACGCCCACTCGAGCCATGGGCCGAGCGCCTCGATGTCGGCCACGTCGACGGTCGCGCCGCACCAGATGCGCAGGCCCGGCGGGGCATCGCGATAGGCGCCGATGTCATATGCCGCGCCTTCGCGGTCGAGCGTTTGAACGATCGCTTTTTGCCGCGCTTGGTTGGCCGCGGCATCGGCGCGGTCGGCAAATTGCAGGCACACCGAAGTGTTCGAGCGGATCGCGGTGTCGGCGGCGAGATGCTCGATCCAGCCTGCGCTTTTGACCCAACGGTCGAGCGCCGCGGCATTGGTGTCGGCGCGCGCGATCAATTCCGACAGACCGCCGACGCTTTCGGCCCAATCGAGCGCGAGCAGCCAGTCGGCGACGCACAGCATCGACGGAGTGTTGATCGTCTCGCCCTTAAAAATGCCATCGATCAATTTGCCGCTTTTGGTCAGGCGGAAGATTTTGGGCAGCGGGCGCGGCGCGGGTTCGCGCTCGAGCCGTTCGACCGCGCGCGGGCTGAGCACAATCATGCCGTGGCCGCCTTCGCCGCCGAGCGCTTTTTGCCAGCTGAACGTGCCGACATCGATCTTCGCCCAGTCGATGTCCTGCGCGAACGCCGCGGAGGTCGCGTCGCAAATCGTTAGGCCGGTGCGGTTGTCGGCGATCCACCCGGCGTCGGGCACGCGGACCCCGCTGGTGGTGCCGTTCCAGGTGAACACGACGTCGCTTGCGGGGTCGATTGCGCCGAGGTCGGGAAGCGCGCCATAATCCGCCGTGCGGACTTCCGCATTCAGCTGCAATTGCTTGACTGCATCGGTCACCCAGCCGTGGCCGAAACTCTCCCATGCCAGCATTGTCACGGGGCGGGTGCCAAGCAGCGACCACATCGCCATTTCGACCGCGCCGGTGTCCGATGCGGGAACGATGCCGAGCCGGTAATCGGCGGGCAGTCCGAGCAAGGCGTGGGTGCGCGCAATCGCGTCGGCCAACTGGGCCTTGCCGATCGCGCCGCGGTGCGAGCGGCCGAGCGCGGCGGTCGCCAGGCGGCCGGTCGACCAGCCAGGCGGCTTGGCGCACGGACCCGACGAAAAATACGGACGGGACGGAAGGGTCGCGGGTTTCGCGGCGCGCAGCGCGCCGGCGACGGCAAACTCGGTCATTCAAAACTCTCCTCACAGAGAGCACGCGCCGCGTTGGGACGGCGTGGCCCGGCGCCGCTTTAGCCGCTCGCGACGTCAGCGCAATCGGCGATGTGAATGATTCGCTCCCCGTCGCCCTCCACTCCGTAGACAGTCAATCGGCTAACGATGATCAAGTCCTGCAACGGTTCACCGCACGCTGGTCGCCGTTCATCCCGACCGCGGGAACATAGAGTTGAATTCATTAACCATCTGCGGCCAGTCTCCGGACTTCGCCAGCGTGACCACGGCAATTGGGCGCGTTTCGGCGGGGGGCTGGGGAGCTCCTACAGCGATGAAACGATCAGCAGCGCGAGGTTTCGCGCGGCCGGCAGGCAGTTGGAGCGGGATCACTATGACGCAGATGTTAGGCGCAACCGGGATGTTTCGCGACCGCGACCTGTTCATCCACGATGGCGCCCGTCTTCGCCGCTTCCGCATTTCCGCTCCCGTCCAGGCCGTTTTGTTCGTCATCCTCCTCACCCTCGTTGCATGGGCGAGCTTTGCCACCGCCCAGCTCGTTGCCCGCCCGAGCGGTTTCGCCACTCTCGCGAGCCTCTCGGCCGCGACCGAAGCGCGCGCGCAACAGATCGAGCAACGCCAGAAAGTCATTGAAGCTGCGTTGAGCGGTCACCGCATCGATCCCGCACTGGTCGCCTCGGCGGTCAGCGGCCGGCTCGTCTCCGAAGGTCCGCTCGCGCGGGTCGAGCAGGCGCAGCTCGCGCAGGCCGCACTCGTCGCCGAAGCGCTCGACGTCCGCTATCAAGTCACCGCCGCCGAGCTGAAAAAGCTTGGCCTGACCGCGGCGCGGGTTGGCCGCGACGGCGTTGGCGGCCCGTTTGAAAAGGTCGGCAATGCGACCTTCAAGGCGCTGTTCAACAATTGGAAGAAGCTCGATCAGCTGCAGGACGGCGTGATCGCCATTCCGTCGGACAAGCCGGTCAAGTCCGACGCTTCGTTTACGAGCGCGTTTGGGGTTCGCTCCGACCCGTTCCGCGGCGGCGCCGCGATGCATCCCGGGATCGACCTTGCCGGCGCCTATGGTTCGCCGATTTATGCCACTGCCGACGGCACCGTTGCCCGCGCCGGGTGGAATTCGGGCGGTTACGGCAACCTCGTCGAGCTCGACCACGGCCGCGGCATCATGACCCGCTATGGTCATTTGTCGGCGATCGTCGTCAGCGCCGGCCAGCATGTCGCCCGCGGCCAGCTCGTCGGCCGCATGGGTTCAACCGGGCGGTCGACCGGAAATCACCTGCATTATGAAGTCCGCATCGACGGACGTCCGGTCAACCCGATCCCGTTCATGAAATCGACCGATTATGTCCTCGCGATGCAGCGCCGTGCGGGTGCGCCGGCGATGGAAAGCCTCGCGCTCGGCGGCCCGCAGCAGGTCCAGCGCTAGCATTGCCGCGGAGCCTCGCGCTCCCTATCTCGCTCGCGTGAGCGAACTCCAAGCCCCCATCAGCCTGACGACCAGCGCGGCCAAACGTGTCGCGTGGATCGCCGCGCGCCAGTCCGTCCCCGCGATCCTCCGCCTCGCGGTCGACGGCGGCGGATGCGCCGGCTTCACTTACAAGTTCGAACTCGCCGACGCCGCGCTGAGCGACGACGCAATCGCCGAAACCGACGGTGTCCAGCTGGTCGTCGACCCCGTCAGCCTCGACCTAGTGCGGGGCTCGGCGGTCGATTTCGTCGAGGATCTCGGCGGCGCGGCGTTCAAGGTGACCAACCCCAATGCCGCCAGCGGCTGCGGTTGCGGGAGTTCGTTCTCGGTTTAACGCCCCTCGACTTCGCTCGGGACGAACGGTTAGTGAGCCCTGTGAAAATCGCCTCCTACAATCTCAATGGCATTCGCGCGCGGCTGCCGCGGCTGCTCGAATGGCTCGCGCGCGAGCAACCCGACGTGGTCTGCCTGCAGGAACTCAAATGCGCCGATGAATCGTTGCCGATCGCCGATATCGAGGCGGCGGGCTATGGCGCGGTGTGGCACGGGCAGAAGGGGTTCAACGGGGTCGCGGTGCTGGCCAAAGGCGATGCCCCTTTATTACGCCGCGTCGGGCTTCCCGGCGACCCCGACGACACGCACAGCCGCTATATCGAGGCGGAAGTGGCCGGCGTGATCGTCGCTTCCATCTACCTCCCCAACGGCAACCCCGTCGGAACCGACAAATTCGCTTATAAATTGCGCTGGATGGAGCGGCTGCGCGCGCGCGCGGGCGAGCTATTGGCGGACGAGCGGCCGGTGGTGCTGGCGGGCGACTGGAATGTGGTGCCCGAGGACCGCGATGTGTTCTCGGTGCGCGCGACGCAGCATGACGCGGTGATGCAGCCGCAATCGCGCCAGGAATGGCGGCGGCTGATTCACCAGGGCTGGACCGACGCCCTGCGCGCGCTCCACCCGACCGAGGACAAGCTGTTCACCTTCTGGGACTATACCGCCGGCTGCTGGCAGCGCGACTTCGGCTTCCGCCTCGATCATCTGCTGTGCTCGCCGGAAGCCGCCGACCGCTTGGTCGCGGCGGGGGTCGATCGCTGGGCGCGCGGCGAGGAGAAAGCGAGCGATCACGCGCCGACTTGGGTGGCGTTGACGTGACGTTCCCCAGCCAAGGCCGGGGTCCAGTAGCCCTTAAGGGCTCGCGCTATTGAACGAACGGGCTGCCGCCCGCCTGGACCCCGGCTTCGCCGGGGAATTAGAGCGCTTTTTCATAGACCCGGTAGCGGTGGTTGATTCTCGCCCCCGGCAGTTCGGCGATCGACAGCATCCCTTGATTGTCCTCGAGGATCCAGCCGAACTCGCCGACGCCGATGCCGTAATTCTGGACGCACGCGCGGCGGGTGTATTCGATCAGCATGAAGGCCAATTGGCTCGCCAGGCGGGTGCCGTGGAGTTTCTTGGCGACGCCCATCAGCGGCACGCGCGCGCGGCGGACTTTCGGCTTGCGCAGGCGCCACAGCAATTTCGCCCAGCCGAACGGGAACAGCTTGCCGTTCAAATCGCGGATCAGCTCATTGATGTCGGGCAGCGTGATCATGAACGCGACGGGTTCGCCGTCGATTTCCGCAATGCGCACGAGATCCTCATAGATGATCGGTTTGAGCTTTTTGCCCGCATAGGCAATTTCCGACGCGGTCAGCGGGACATAGCCCCAATTGTCCGACCAGGCGTCGTTGAGCAGGTTGAGAATGATCGCCGCTTCGCTGTCGAAGTTCGCTTTGTCGACGGTGCGGATGCGGATTTTGGGATTGCGCTCGCCCATCGCGATCAGGCGGTCGATCTTGGGATCGGCCCAATGCGCGATGTCGACTTCGTAGGTTAACAGGTCCTTGGCCTTGGCATGGCCCGCGGCCTCGACCCACGCCGCATATTCGGGCTTGTGATGCCCCATCATCGCGGTCGGCGGCTCGGCGAAGCCTTCGATCTCGAGCCCCGGCTCGTCCCAGATCGACAGGCTGATCGGGCCGAGGGCGCGGGTCATGCCCTGGCCGCGGAGCCAGTCTTCAGCGGTCGCGATGAGCAGCGCTGCGGCCGCGCCATCGAGCGCCTCGAACATCCCCCATTGGCCGGTGCCGGCGCCCATGTGGACCTGGACGAGGTCATCGACCTGCGCGCTGATCCGGCCGACGGTGCGGCCGTCGCGTTTTGCCAGCCATAATTGGGCGCGGGCATGTTCGAACCACGGGTTTTTGCCCGGAGTGAGCAGGCCGTGAACTTCGGCCTTGAGCGGGGGGACCCAGGCGGGGTCGTCGCGGTACACGTCCCACGCGAAGTCGACGAAGGCGGCGCGGTCCGCGCTGGTGGTGACGGGGGTAATGGTGAGGGCGGCCATCAACGCTCGCTAACCGCCCGGTTCGCGCCTGTCACCGTTCATTGCGGTGCCACCTTGCCGCCACTATCTTGTCCCAGAAGCGAAACATTCCAATGACCCAGACACTTACCTTTGAACGGCAGTCCGCTGCCGCGCCCGCGGGGGCTTCGCGCGTCGCCGATGATGCGGCGATGCTCAAGGCCGCGGCAAAGCTGACGCGCGACCTCAACCAGCCGCGCGGGCGGATTTACTGGGCGGACATGCTGGGGTCGGCGGCGGTCGGTTATGCCGGGCTGCTGACGGCGATGTTCACCGGGTCGCGCAGTGTGGCGGTTGCCGCGGCGGTAATCGCGGTGCTCGCTTTGTATCGCGCGGGGTCGTTCATTCATGAGCTGACGCATATCAAGAAGGGTGCGCTCAAGGGCTTCCGGCTGGTGTGGAACATGATCGTCGGGGTGCCGCTGCTGGTGCCGTCGTTCATGTATGAGGGGGTCCACAACCAGCACCATGCGAAGACCTATTACGGGACGGCGAACGATCCCGAATATCTGCCGCTGGCGCTGATGAAGCCATGGACGCTGCCGCTATTCGTGATCGCGGCGGTGCTCGCGCCGGTGCTGCTGTTCGTACGCTTTGCGCTGCTCGCGCCCTTGTCACTAGTGATCCCGGGGCTGCGCGGGATGGTCGTCGCGCGCTATTCGGGGCTGCAGATCAATCCGCAATTCCGGCGGCCGTCGCCCGAGGGCGCGTTCCGACGCGACTGGTTGCGGCTTGAGGTGGCGTGCTCGCTGTGGGCGATCGGCCTGCTCACGCTGACCGCGACTGGAGTGTTGCCGCTGCGGTCGTTCCTGATCTTTCTTGGCGTCGCGTCGGGGGTGATGCTGCTCAACCAGGTGCGCACGTTGGTCGCGCATCTGTGGGAGAATGACGGCGAACCGATGAGCGTCACCGCGCAATATCTCGACAGCGTCAACGTGCCCCCGCCGGCCTATCTGCCCGCGCTGTGGGCGCCGGTCGGCTTGCGCTACCACGGGCTGCACCATTTGCTCCCGGGGCTGCCCTATCATGCGCTGGGCGAAGCGCACCGGCGGTTATGCGCGGCGCTCGACAGCGAGTCGCTGTACCACCGCTCGAGCCATCGCGGGCTGACCCCGCTCGTCGCGCGCCTCGCCGCGAGCAGCTGGAAGCGCTGAGACTGCTCCATAACGGTTGAAGGTCCAACGGGGGGTTAACTCCGTCCGGCGATGAGCGACGTCCTATGTCGCGGTCCGCCATCCACCAACTTTTTGCCTGCGCGGCGTTGCTGTCGTGGTCGACTGCGGCGGCGGCGGCGAACGCGCCCGATCCGGTCGAGCAGCTTGAGCTCGAGGGCGGCTGGTCGGGCGAAGCGATCGTCGATGTCGGACATGGCAGCGAGTTTCAGCTTTACCGCTCAATCGGTGACGGCGTCGCGCTTGGCTTCGAGGTCGAAAGTGAAGGGACGGCGGTCGAACATCTCGGCGTCGGCGCACTGATCGGTGTGGCCGACGATCTCGGCCTGCTGGTCCAGCTCGACGCGGACGCGCGCGGGCGGCCGAGCGAAGCCTCGGCGCTGCTGATCGCCGAAGTGCAGCGCGGGCCGTGGTCAGCAACCGCCAATCTGGCGCTGCGCCACGGTTGGCGGGGGGAATTTGCGGGACCCGCTCTCGATTATGCGTGGGGGTTGCGCGCGGCGGTCACGCGGCGGGTCGCGGTTGGGGTCGAAGGGGCGGGCCGGATGGCGGCTTCGGAGACGCGGCGCGCGGAGGGTCCCGGGCATTTTTTCGGAATGGGCGTGGTCCTGACCCCGCGGACGCGCGGCGCGACGACGCCGGAATTCGGCATACTCCTGTTGCGGGAAGCGAGCGTGAGCAATTCGCCGGTTCTGCTGCGCGCATCGGTTCAACTTAATTTGGCGCACCCTCCACGCGCGCAGCGGTCAGAGGAAGACAAACGATGAATAGCCGTCGCTCGGGGAGGACGGTTGTTGCCGCCGTACGTGCCGACCCAATTATGGCACTTGGTATCTTTGTGACCGTCGCACTGGCGCTGGTTGCCCATCAATATGACTGGTTCGAGGGGCTGCAGGAATTCTCCAGCGCGCATGAACAATGGGAAGTCGACGAGCTGTTCCCGATGGCGTTGATTGCGCTGCTGGCGCTGACCGGGCTGCGCGCGCGACAGTTGCGCCACGAAGTTTTGCGGCGGGAGAGCGCCGAGCGGCACGCACGGGCGCTTGCGCGGCACGATCCGTTGACCGGCCTCGCCAATCGCCGCGTGGTCGCCGAGTTTCTCGCCGATGCCGACGACCGCGCGAGCGCCAACGATTGCGAGCTTGCGGTGCTGGCGATCGACCTCGACCGCTTCAAACCAGTTAATGACATCCACGGCCACGCCGCCGGCGACCTCGTGCTGCGCGAAGTGTCGAAGCGGCTGGCCGAAGTGCTGCATCCCGATTCGCAGAATCTGCTCGCGCGGCTCGGCGGCGACGAATTCGCTTTCGTCATCCAATATGCCCGCGGCTCCGACCTGCCGATCCGGCTTGCCAAGCAGATCGTCAATTGCCTCGCTGAACCGATCGCGGTGAGCGACACCAAGGTGAAGATTGGGGCGTCGGTGGGAATCGCGCTGCGAACGCATGAACTCGGCGATCCGGAGACGCTGCTGCGCGCCGCCGACCTCGCGATGTACGGTGCGAAGCGCGAAGGGCGGTCGACATTTCGCTCCTACGAACCGCGCATGGATCTGGAGCTGCGGCTTCGCGCGACGCTCGAGGAGGATTTGCGCCGCGCGCTCGAACACGGCGAGATCGTTCCGATGTACCAGCCGATTTCGAGCCTTCCGGACGGGGAAGTGGTCGGCTTCGAGGCACTCGCGCGCTGGACTCATCCCGAGCGCGGCGAAATCGGACCCGACACCTTCATTCCGATCGCCGAGGACGCGGGGCTGATCGACCGGCTGACCGCCGTCATCCTCCGCCGGGCGTGCGAGGACGCCAAAAACTGGCCGGCGCCGCTGTCGCTGTCGATCAACATTTCGCCCGTGCAATTGAAAAACGCCTGGCTTGCCGCGCAGCTGCTTCAGATCATCACCGAGGCGGGTTTTGCGCCGTCGCGATTGATTGTCGAAATCACCGAAAGCGGCCTCGTCGGCGATTATGAAGCGGCACGGCAAATCATCACGTCGCTCAAGAATGCCGGAGTGCAGGTCGCGCTCGACGATTTCGGCACCGGCTATTCGAGCCTCAATCATTTGCGCGAGCTGCAATTCGACCGGATCAAGATCGACCGCAGCTTCGTCAAGGATCTCAGCAATTTAGATAATGGCCGGCTGGTCAAGGCGATCATCGGGCTCGGCGATACGCTCGGCATCGCGGTCACTGCCGAAGGCATCGAAACCCAGGCCGGCTACGACATCCTCGCCGCGCTCGGCTGCGATTTCGGTCAGGGATTTCTGATGGGTATCCCGATGACCGCGCTCGATTTGCAAGGCACGATCGTTACTCGCCCGGACGCTGTGACGAGCGACCGGAGGAGCGTCGCCGAAGACGTCCGCGCGGCACGACTGACGACGCGGAGGGTCTCAGCAGCGGATGGAAGCGGGCGGCGAAGCGCTTGACTGAACGGCCAATTTCGGCTTGAGGGCTGGACGTCCGGCGGGCCTTTGAGCTCGCCGCTTTCTTGTGGGGTTTTGGCGCTGCCCCTGATCAGCGCCTGGCCGGAGCTACCTCATACGGGTTCCCGACGAACGAAAGGACTGACCCATGCGCCATCGTGTTGGCCACCGGAAGCTTCAACGCACCTCGAGCCACCGCGCGGCCTTGTTCCGCAACATGTCGGCGGCGCTGATCAAGCATGAGCAGATTACCACTACGGTGGCCAAGGCAAAGGAGCTGCGGCCCTACGTCGAGAAATTGATCACGCTCGCGAAAAAGGGTGGCCTGTCCAATCGCCGCCTCGCCCAGTCGCGGCTGATGGACGACGCCCAGCTCAACAAATTGTTCGACGTCATCGCCCCGCGCTACGCCGACCGCAACGGCGGTTACTGCCGCGTGGTCAAGGCCGGCATCCGGATGTCCGATGCGGCGTCGATGGCGATCATCGAATTCGTCGATCGCGACGTTAGCGCCAAGGGCCAGGATTCGGGTCCGGTGATGAGCGACGATGAAGCGTTCGAGGCCGCTTAAAAGCTGCGCGACCGGCCGCAATCACGCCGCATACTCCTCCACTGAAGGTCGTTTCGCAGGCGACTCGGCGACGCTCGGGAAAAGTGTTATGCCGAGTCGATGCCTTTGGGGGGCGCGCGCGATGGGACAGTATCGGCTGTATCTGATGGACCGTTTCAGCGGCCATATCGACCATGTGCGTGAATTTGAGGCCGACGGCGACGGCGCCGCGATCGCAACCGCGCAAGGGTGGCACAATGGCGCGCCGATGGAGCTGTGGAGCCGCCATCACAAGCTTAAGCGCTGGGCTCACAACTGCTTGATCGAGAACGAAATTCACGCCTGATTTGGGCGACTTAGCTGAACCGCAGCAAACAGCCGGTTCAGCCATGCTGCAGCGCGCATCGCCTAGGCCACCAAATGTGGCGCCGTGCGTTTGGTCGGCGAATGCTTGAGAACAGGAGATTAGCCATGAAGGCTGTTACGAAACTTCTTGCCGGTGGAGCCGTGCTTGCGGCAGTCTTCGCGGCGGCGCCGGCTGCGGCGCAATATCCCGGTTACGGTTACCCCGGCTACGGCTCGGGCGGCGGCGTAATCGGGCAAGTGATCAACAGCGTGATCGGTGGCGGCCTCGGCGGCGGCTACGGCAACGGTTACGGAAACTATGGTGCCAACCAGCATCAGGCGGTCGGCCAGTGCGTCGCTGCGGTGCAGCAGCGCCTGTCGGGCGGTTATGGTGGCGGTTATGGCGGAAGCTATGGCTACAACGGCGGCTACGGCTACCAGAACGGCTATAACAACGGCGGGTATGGCGGCGGTGGCCGAGTGCTCGGCATCAGCCGCGTCGAGCAGCGCTCGAGCGGTGGTCTGACCATCCGCGGTGTCGCCAACAGCGGCGCCAACGGCGGCTACTATGGTTACGGCCAAAGCTATGGTCAGGCCTATGGTTATGGCCAGGGCCAGGCCCAGGTCGATCTGACCTTCCGCTGCAAGACCGACTATCGCGGGTTTGTGGTCGACGTCGATCTTGATCGTGCCCAAGTCAACTACGGGCAAACGTACGGCCAGAATTACACGCCGTACCAGCAGGATTATTCGCAATACGGCTATCGCCGCTATTAAGCGATTGATCGGAAACGAGAAGCGCCGGGACATCATGTTCCGGCGCTTTTTCACGTGTGAACGCGTTGTCTGAGGTTCATGAAGTTTCACCTGCGTAACGGAACGATTCGTCGCAAGCCGGTGCACCCAATCGGCGATCGTGCGTTTCTAGTTCAACGCACTCGCCGAAACGTGGGCGCGCCTCGAGTATTGCGTATCATTTCTGAGGAGAGAAAAATGTCGAACACACGTAAAATCCTGACCGGTATCGCCGGTCTTGCAGCCACTGTCGCCGCCGCCACTCCGGCGGTCGCGCAATCTGGTCGCAACCCGATCGGCCAGATCATCAACCAGGTCGTGGGTTACGGCCAGTATCCGTACGGCAATTACGGCTATGGGCAGCAGAGCTATCGGTCGAGCCAGATCGCGATCGATCAATGCGCGCGGGCAACCGAAGCGCGGCTCAACAATATGTCGATGAACAACCGCTACAATCGCTGGAATCCGAACCAGAACCCCTATGGCAATTGGGCGGTTCGCGGCCAGGCGCGGGTGCTCGGCATCGATGGCGTTCAGGTCCGCAATAACGGTCGCCTTAAGGTCACCGGCGTGGCCACTTCGGGCCGCCGCTACGACCGTGGCTACGGCTATGGCACCTATAACTACAACCGTTCGTACGGCACGCCCGACCTGCGCTTCTCGTGCCGCGCAGGCCGCAGCGGTCAGGTCTTTGACGTCGATATCGAGCGCATGAGCTATTACAGCCGCGGCCGCCGCTAGTCGGCGCTTTGGCTGAAGGTGAGGCGTCGGGGTTCACGCTCCGGCGCCTTTACCTTGTAAACTTTACTCGGACCGCGCGGCTGCCTATCCGCCCGCAATGACGGTCCAGCCCAAAGATTCCATCCTCATCGTCGACTTCGGCAGCCAGGTCACCCAGCTGATCGCGCGCCGTGTGCGCGAAGCCGGGGTCTATTGCGAGATCGCCCCCTTCCAGAGCGCCGAGGCGGCGTTCGCGCGGCTCGCCCCCAAGGGCGTGATCCTGTCGGGATCGCCCGCTGGAGTGCCCGAAGCCAATAGCCCGCGCGCCCCGCAGATGCTGTTCGACAGCGGCGTTCCGATCCTCGGCATCTGTTACGGCCAGCAAGTCATGAGCCATCAGCTCGGCGGGACGGTTGAGGCGGGGGATGCGGGCGAATGGGCGGGCGAGTTCGGGCGCGCGTTCCTGACCGTGACCGAGCCGTGCGCCTTGTTCGATGGGCTGTGGACGGTCGGGGAGCGCCATCAGGTGTGGATGAGCCACGGCGACAAGGTCACTCAATTCGCGCCGGGGTTCGAGATCGTCGCGATCAGCGACGGTGCGCCGTTCGCGATCATCGCCGACGAGGCGCGGCGCTATTACGGCACCCAGTTCCACCCCGAGGTCCACCACACCCCCGACGGTGCCAAGCTGCTCGCCAATTTCGTCCACCGCGTGTGCGGGATCAAAGGCGACTGGTCGATGGGCGCCTATCGCGATGCCAAGATCGCCGACATCCGCGCGCAGGTCGGCGACGGCAAGGTCATTTGCGGTTTGAGCGGCGGGGTCGACAGCAGCGTCGCCGCGATCCTCATCCACGAAGCGATCGGCAGCCAGCTGACCTGCGTGTTCGTTGATCACGGGTTGCTGCGGCTCAACGAGCGCGAGCAGGTCGAGAGCCTGTTCCGCGACCATTATAACATCCCGCTGGTGGTGGTCGACGCCGAGGAACGCTTTCTAGGCGGCCTCGCCGGCGTCACCGATCCCGAGGCCAAGCGCAAGTTCATCGGCGGGGAATTCATCGCGGTGTTCGAGGAGGAAGCCAAGAAGCTCGGCGGCGCCGACTTCCTCGCCCAGGGCACGCTCTACCCCGACGTGATCGAGAGCGTCAGCTTCACCGGCGGGCCGTCGGCGACGATCAAGAGCCACCACAATGTCGGGGGCCTGCCCGAGCGGATGAACATGAAACTGGTCGAGCCCCTGCGCGAACTGTTTAAAGACGAGGTGCGCGCATTGGGCCGCGAGCTCGGGCTCGACCCTGCGTTCGTCGGCCGCCACCCGTTCCCCGGCCCCGGCCTCGCCATCCGCATCCCCGGCGAAGTGACCAAGGAGCGCTGCGACATATTGCGCAAGGCCGACGCGATCTACCTCGAGGAAATCCGCAACGCCGGGCTGTATGACGCAATCTGGCAGGCGTTCGCGGTGTTGCTGCCGGTCAAGACCGTCGGGGTGATGGGCGACTATCGCACTTACGACAATGTGTGCGGTTTGCGCGCGGTGACCAGCGTCGACGGCATGACCGCCGATGTCTACCCGTTCGACGGCGCGTTTTTGGCCAGCGTGGCGACGCGCATCGTCAACGAGGTCAAGGGCATCAACCGTGTGGTGTACGACTATACGTCGAAACCGCCGGGGACTATCGAGTGGGAGTGATCGGACTTGGCCGGCATGGGGGTGTCGAGCCGAGCGTGCTTTAAGTCCGTGTCGGGAAGGCAGCTTCAGGGGGGACTTCATGCCCAACGCCGAACCGCTGCCGCCGTCGCAGCGCGCCGACCTGCTCGACGCACTGCGCGGTTTCGCGTTGTTTGGCGTGCTGGCCTCAAACATGATGGGATTTTCGGGCGCACTCAGGGCGCAGGCCGATCAGTCGACCGCAGCGACCCTGACGGAATTCGGCCTCAACTGGCTGATGCACGGCAAATTCTATTCGATTTTCTCGATGTTGTTCGGGATCGGCTTCGCGTTGCAACTCGGGCGGCTCGAGGCGCGGGGCGAGGGCGTCACGCGCTACATGCGGCGGCTGGCGATCCTGTTCGGATTCGGGCTGCTGCACATCGTCCTGCTGTGGAAAGGCGACATCCTCGCGCTCTACGCGGCGATGGGGTTCGCGCTGTTACTGTTTCGCCGAGTCGATGATCGGTCGCTGCTGCGCTGGGCCGTGTTCCTGACCCTGGCGCCGATCCTGTGGCGGCTGGCGATGCTGTGGACAACGTTCGAGCCAAAGAAGCCCCTGCACGATGTGGCACGCGCGATTTATGCCTATTTCGGGGTCGCCGAGGCCAACGGACTGACCGGCCCGGTGAGCACCGGTCCTCACTATCTTGAACATCTCAAGGTCGGAATTGGTGGTCCGTTCCAGCGCGCCGGTGCACTGCTACAGGAGCTTCGGCCGGCGCGCGTGCTGGCGATGTTCATGGTCGGGCTGTGGATTGGACGGCGGGCACTTTACGCGAAGCTCGACCAGCATCTGCCGCTATTGCGCAAGGTGCTGATCTACGGGCTGATCCTCGGCCTGCCCGGCTCGGCCGCAATGGCGTCGATCATGCAGTTCAGCGCCGAGGGCAAAGCGCGCGACCTGTGGGAAGCGGCCGCTTATTCGCTCGGCGTTCCGACGCTCGCGCTGGCCTATGCCGCCGGCTTTGCTTTGCTGTGGCGCGGCTCGGCACGCCGCTGGCTCGCGTGGTTTGCGCCGACCGGGCGGATGGCGCTCACCAATTACCTGACCCAGACGATGATCCAGTCCGTGCTGTTCATGGGATGGGGGCTGGGGCTTTACGAGCGGATGAGCATCGTCTGGGTGCCGATACTGTCGATCGCGATTCTCGCCGCGCAAATGGCGCTGAGTTTCTGGTGGCTGAGCCGCTTCCGCTTCGGTCCGTTCGAATGGCTGTGGCGCAGCCTGACGTATGGCGCGCCACAGCCAATGGTTCGCGAGGTCGCGCTCGCCCCGGCCACGCAGACCCTTCGCAGGGAATTCGAATAAGTGGCAGCCGGGGAAACCGCCCCTGCTGTTCGCCAATCGTCGGTACTGGTCATCGGCGCGTCCTCGTTGGGGACGATTTTCGAATGGTATGATTTCTACCTTTACGGGTTGCTCGCGACGATCATCTCGGCGCAATTTTTCAGCGGGGTGGACGAGACGACGGGCTTCATCTTCGCGCTCGCCGCATTTGCCGCGGGGTTTGCGGTGCGGCCGTTCGGGGCATTGCTGTTCGGGCGCATCGGCGACCTCGTCGGGCGCAAGAACACCTTTCTGGTGACGATGGGGATCATGGGGCTGTCGACGTTCGTCGTCGGGCTGCTGCCGAGCTACGCCTCGACCGGCGTGATCGCGCCGATCGCGCTGGTCGCGTTGCGGCTGCTTCAGGGACTTGCGCTCGGCGGCGAATATGGCGGCGCCGCAACCTATGTCGCCGAGCATGCGCCCGACGGGAAACGCGGGCTGTACACGAGCTTCATCCAGACCACCGCGACGATGGGACTGTTCGCGGCGCTGCTGGTGGTGATCGGCATCCGCACCTGGATTGGCGAGGACGCCTTCGCCGACTGGGGCTGGCGGATTCCGTTCCTGGTCTCGATCGTGCTGCTCGCGGTGTCGCTGTGGATCCGCATGCAGCTCGAGGAATCGCCGCTGTTCCGCGAAATGAAGGAAGCGGGCGAGGGGTCCAAAGCACCGCTGACCGAAGCGTTCGCGCGTTGGGGCAATGCGCGGATCGTGCTCATCGCCTTGGTCGGCGCGGTCGCGGGGCAGGCGGTGGTCTGGTACACCGGGCAATTCTACGCGCTGTTTTTCCTCGAGAAGACGCTCAAGGTCGACGGCGCCACCGCCAACATCCTCATCGCCATCGCGCTGGCGCTGGCGACGCCCTTCTTCATCATCTTCGGCTGGCTGTCGGACAAGATCGGACGCAAACCGATCATCATGGCCGGCTGCGCGCTCGCTGCGCTGACCTATTTCCCGCTGTTCGGAGCGCTCACCGCAGCGGCCAATCCCGCGCTTGCCCGCGCCCAGGCGAGCGCGCCGGTGAGCGTCATCGCCGACCCCGCCGATTGCTCGGTGCAGTTCGATCCGGTGGGCAAGAACAAGTTCGACGCGCATTCGTGCGACGTCGCCAAATCCTACCTCGCCAAAGCATCGGTGAGCTACGCCAATGTCGCCGCGCCGGCAGGGACGGTGGCGAGTATCCGCATTGGCCCGGCGACCATCGCCGGGGCCGACGTCGGCCACCTTTCAGGCGCGGCGCGCAAAGCCGCGATCACCGCTTTCCAGGCGCGGGCCAAGGCGGCGCTGGGCGCGGTCGGCTATCCCGACAAGGCCGATCCTTCGGCGATCAACCGGCCGCTGGTGGTCGGCATATTGTTCCTCCTCGCGCTCTATGTGACGATGGTATACGGGCCGATCGCGGCGTTGCTGGTCGAGCTCTTCCCGACACGCATCCGCTACACATCGATGAGCCTGCCCTACCATATCGGCAATGGCTGGTTCGGCGGCTTCCTCCCGACCACAGCATTCGCGATGGTCGCCGCGACGGGCAATATCTATTACGGCCTGTGGTATCCGATCATCGTCGCGCTGGTGACGCTGGTCGCCGGATTGCTCTTCCTTCCGGAGACCTTTCGGCGCAGTCTGTCGAGCTGACAGGGAGTAAGCGTATGCATATCTGGCTTAAATCGGTCGCGGCCTTGTTCGCCGCGGCGTTCACGCAACCGGCGCTCGCCGCCGCAAATTCTCCGGGCACTCTCATCGCCGCCAGCCCCGCCACTGCGCCCGCGGGGATGCAGGCGTGGAGCATCAATTACTGGACCAGCGACGCGAGGGGACAGCCGCTGGCGGTGACCGGGATGGTCGTCGCGCCCGCTGGTCCCGCGCCATCGCGGCCGCGCGACGTGGTTGCGTGGACTCACGGGACGTGGGGCGTCGCTCAGGCGTGCGCGCCGTCGCTGAGTCCGAAATTCTGGGACCTGACCCCGGGCCTCGCCGCGCTGACCGCGGCCAACGACGTCATCGTCGCGCCCGATTATCCCGGGCTCGGGAGCACTGCGGCCAACCCCTATCTGATCGGCGAACCGACCGCGCGCTCGGTGCTCGACGCGGTTCGCGCCGCCGGGCAAATCCGCGGCGCCGCGGCCGGCCGGCGCTTTGCCGTGTGGGGCGAATCGCAAGGTGGTCATGCGGCCTTGTGGACCGGGCAGGCGGCGCGCGCTTATGCGCCCGAACTGACTCTGGTGGGGGTCGCCGCGGCCGCCCCGCCGACCGACCTCGCGGCCAATTTCCGCGGTGCGTCGGACCCTTCGGCGAAGGCGTTCCTGACCGGGCTGACGGCGTATGCCTGGTCGAATTATTACGGACTTCCGCTGACCATCGGCCGGCCCGCCACGCCGGGGATCATCACGCGCATGGCGCAGGGCTGCATCGCCGGAATGGGCAAGCCGAAATTGATGACGATGATCGGGATCATCGCGCTGCGCCGCGGGCTCCAGGGGGTCGATCTTGCCGCGCTTCAGCCGTGGGCGGGGATCGCCGCGGCCAACAGCCCGTCGCCCAATTTCGCGGTGCCGGTGATGTTCGCACAGACCCAGGCGGATCCGCTGGTCGCGCCAGCGGTGACCCGTGCCTTCGCCCAACGGGTGTGCGCCGCCGGCACCGCGGTGCATTGGGTCGATCTGCCCGGCGGCGACCATCCCAATACCGCGCGCGACAGTGCGGCGGACACCGTCAACTGGCTCGCCGACCGCTTCGCCGGGCATAAGGCGATAAGCGATTGCGGCAGGTTCTGAGCCGTTAAACAAGGGTTTACCTGTCGTTACGGGCTTGACGGCGGGGCCGCGCTGGGCTGTCTCCGGCGTCATGAAGGCATTTCCCACCACGCTCATCGCCGCCGCGCTACTCAGCGGCTGTGCCATGCTCCCCGAGCGCCGCGCCGCGCCGCAAATTGCCGCCGCGCCGCGCGTCACCGCACCGCCGTACCGCTGGACGCAGGGCGCTGCCCCGCAAGCCCATAAGGATATGGTGGCGACGTTTGGGCGCGTTGGACTGAAGCCAGGCGAATATCTGTGGGCAACGAGCGCGCCGACTGCAGGCGAGGCGCGCGTGGTGGTCGATCTGCTGACGCAGATGGCTTATGCCTATCGCGGGGAAACGCTGGTCGGGGCATCGACGCTGTCGAGCGCCAAGCGCGGGATGGTCACACCGTTGGGGTTCTGGACGGTGCTGGAAAAGCATCGCACCTATCGCAGCCGCAAATATGACAATGCGCCGATGCCGTTCATGCAGCGCATCGACGAATATGGCATCGCGTTCCACGGCGGCAACAACCCCGGCTACCCCGCCAGCCATGGCTGCATGCGCCTGCCGATGAAGTTCGCCGAAAAGCTGTTCGGGTTGACCAAATTGGGCTCGAAAGTGACGATCGAGGGCTAAGGCCGAAGTTCGACCGAAATTTGGGAGCAAGTCACGGGAAGCGCGCCGGGCGATCAGGCGTCAGGGGTTGCGGATGACCCGCACCGCAATCCTTTTCTTCCTTGCCGCCGCGCCCGTATTGATGGCCGACGGTCCGCCGCCATCGATCCGCAGATGGTTGCTTGAGCAGCCGATCAATGCGCGGCATTCGGTCGAACTCCGCCTGGCGCGCGCCAAGGTCCTGCAAGTGGTCCGCCCGGGGCCGCTGCGGATCGAGATCGCCGCGCGCGGTTCCCACGGTCTGCACAGCGTCCGGATCAAGGCCGATCGAACGCGGGAGGGCATGTCGATCAGCGACGTCTATCCTGCGGACGCGACGGTTGGTCCGCCGAGCGAGTGCGTGCCCCCGGCCGGAGCGCGCGGAGCGTTGTGGTCGAGCGACGTGGTGTTCGAGGTAACGATCTATGCCCCGTACGGGGTCGGGACGTTCGTCGATGTTATGGATCGTCGCCGATAGCAGTCGGCGGCGCCCCTTTGCCATTGGCTTGTCCGGCGCTAGGGTAAGCGCCGGATGATCACCCAGAAAACCCGCTATGCGCTGCGCTCTTTGCTATTCCTTGTGGAACAGGGCAGCGAAATCCCCGTGCAATTGGGGCGGATCGCCGAGACCCAGCGGATTCCGCCCAAATATCTCGAACTGATCATGCTCGATCTTAAAAAAGGCGGACTCGTCAAAAGCATCCGCGGACCCAAGGGCGGATATCGCCTGTCGCGGATCCCTGAGCAGATCTCGTTCGGCGAGATCGTTCGCGCGATGGAGGGGCCGATCGCTCTGGTGCCGTGCGCGAGCGTCAATTTCTACGCGCCGTGCGGCGATTGCCGGGACGAGGCGACGTGCGCGATCCGCCGCGCCTTCATGACGCTGCGCGATCAGAGCACCGAAGTGCTCGATTCGATTTCGCTGGCGCAGGGTGCCGAGTGGGAAGAGCGCCTCGGCGCGACTGGTTAAGGGGAGAGCTAATGGACGAGCATCATGGCGAACAGCGCGAAACAGCGCATGGCGATGAACATTATGCGCCGAGGCCAGTGGCGAGCTGGTTCATCCTCGCCGCCGTCGCGGCCTTATTGTTCTTCAGCTTCGGCTGCGTACTCTATTTGATGCACATGATGGCCGACGTCGGCACGATGCCGCTCGACCAGCGCACGGCCTATGAGGCGGAGCCGGCGTGGGTCACCGGCGCGAATGCGGTCAACGTCTGGCTAGGGCTTGGCGGCGCGGTGCTGCTGCTAATCAAGAACCGGTTTGCCGAACCGGTGCTGGGCGTGTCGTTACTCGGCGCGCTGGCGTGGCTCGGCGGGCTGATCGGAGTCACCCGGCTGCGCGAGGCGATGTCGGCGAACGATCTGCTGGTCGCGCTGGTGATGACCGCCCTGACCTGGACGGTTTTCTGGTTCGCGCGCCATTCGCGTCAGCGCGGCTGGCTGAAATAGCCTAAAGCGCGAAGCGGCGTTCGGCGCCGGTGCGGTCAGCCATGGCGGCCTGCTCAACCAGCGGTTGGACCGACGGCGCGGCGTGGCGTGCAGCGGCTTGGGGGCGGGCGAGGGCGACGGTCGGGACGGCCAGCAGAACGGCCACGGCGATATCGCGCATCAGGCGACGATCGATCATTTGTAATGCTCCAATCACGTCCACGATCGCCGGGTGCTTGGTTACGATCGCACTTGAAGCGGTTGACGAATGAAGCGGAACCAAAGTTCCTGATATTCCACGTCCGTAACGTTCTCTATGGACTGGCTGGCGAAGCGGCTATGCGCTCGCTAGAAGCCGCCCCCATGTCGACCTTCACTATCGACACCGGCACCAGCCGGGCAACGCCCTCGCCGGTTCCGGGCAAGCGCATGACGGCGCCGGCGATCCGCGCGCGCAAGGCCG
>JBDSTQ010000073.1:0-12700 GCA_039928195.1 Sphingomicrobium sp. | reverse complement strand
AGCTCGGCGTAGTTCACTTGCGCGGTCTCGGCGGCCATCACGCCATAGCCGGCAAGCGGTTCGCCGGCCGCGAGCGACCGCGCCGCCGCGGCCGCGTCGCCGTCCGCCGCGACATGCGCCAGCACCGGTCTGCCGCCGAGCGTGAGGACGGTGTTCGGTCGATTGCGCAGCGCCTTGAGCCACGCCGGGTCCCACGCATAATCGAGGCTGGCGAACAGCGCCGGGCCGCGCTCCGCCGAGTCCGTGCACACGAACCCGGCATTGGTTGCCAACCGGCACGCGCGGTCGCGCGCATCCATTCCGAACGGCCGCGCCAAATTGGCGCCGACGGGAACGAATTTGAGGGGGGGATCGGCGGCCATAGCGGCCCGCGCATAAAGCGCCGCCGCGGGGCAGGGAAGGCCCGTATGCCGCGGCGGCTTGCCCCGTTGGGCCATTTCGCGCATCACCATCGGCGAATGGCCGCCAATGACCAGCCCGCGGGGGACGATCCGCACGCTTCGGTGTACCGCGCTGTCGGTGCGCTGACGATTACCCGTGCCGCCACCACCCAGCGCGAAATCGCCGCGCTGCCCGACCCCCTGACCATCGACCTGTCGAAAGTCGAGCGAATGGACACCGTCGGCGCCTGGCTGATTTACCGCACGGTGCGCGACCGCAAGGCCAAGGTGATCGGCGCCAGTGGCGACGAAACCAGCCTGCTCAAGGAAGTCGGCGAGTTCGACGCCCCGTCGCGCGTCCGCCCCGAGGAGAAGCCGGGCCTGTCGCGCACCCTTGGCGAGCTCGGCCTGTGGGTCGCCGAAATCGGCACGACCTTCGTTGGACTATTGGGCTTCCTCGGCGCGGTGCTCGTGGCATTCGCCAACATCGTTCGCCGGCCCAAGCGCTTCCGTATGAACGCCGTGGTCCAGCGCTTCGACGTGGTCGGGGTGCGCGCGCTCGGCATCATCGGGCTGATGACCTTTTTGATCGGGGTCGTCGTCGGCCAGCAGGGCGCGGTCCAGCTCGAGCAGTTCGGTGCGCAAATCTACACCATCAACCTGATCGGCCGGATCACCGTTCGCGAACTGGCCACGCTGATGACCGCGATCATGGTCGCCGGCCGTTCGGGCTCGGCCTTCGCGGCGCAGATCGGGACGATGAAGATCACCGAGGAAATCGACGCCATGCGGACCATCGGCGTCTCGCCGGTCGAGGCGCTGGTGATCCCCCGTATGCTGGCGACGATCGTGATGATGCCCCTGCTCGCCTTCTTCGCGATGATCATGTCGCTGCTCGGCGGCGGGGTGCTGGTGTGGATGCAGCTCGACATTCCGCCCGGCACCTATGTCCAGATCCTCCGCGAAGTGATCCCCATGACCGATTTGTGGATCGGGCTCATCAAGGCGCCGGTGTTCGGTTTCATCATCGCGCTCGCCGGCTGCTTCCAGGGGATGCTGGTGCAGGGCAACAGCGAAGAAGTCGGGATGCGGACCACCACCGCGGTCGTGCAGTCGATCTTCTTGGTGATCGTGCTCGACGCCGTCTTCGCGGTGTTCTTCAGTTCGATCGGCTGGCGATGACCCAAAACACCGGCGAACCGATCATCATCATCAAGGGCCTGCGCAATGCGTTCGGCGATCAGGTGATCCACGACAATCTCGACCTCACGGTCAACCGCGGCGAAATTCTCGGCGTGGTCGGTGGTTCGGGGACCGGCAAGTCGGTGCTGCTGCGTTCGATCATCGGGTTGCAGACGCCCGAGGAGGGCACGGTCGAAGTGCTCGGCGAGAATATGATCGACCGTAGCGAGGACGAGGCCAAGAACATTCGCCGCCGCTGGGGCATATTGTTTCAGAACGGCGCCTTGTTCTCGACCCTGACGGTGGCGGAGAATGTCGAAGTCCCGATCCGCGAATATTTCCCGTTTCTGGTGCCGCCTCTGCTCGACGAGATTGCCTCGTACAAGATCGCGATGGGCGGGCTGTCGCCCGATGCCGGGCCCAAATATCCGTCCGAGCTGTCGGGCGGAATGATCAAACGCGCCGGTCTCGCCCGCGCGCTCGCGCTCGATCCGGAGCTATTGTTCCTCGACGAGCCGACTGCCGGGCTCGACCCGATCGCCGCTGCCGCGTTCGATCAGCTGATCCTCTCGCTGCAGGAGCGGCTCGGCCTTACCGTGTTCCTGATCACCCACGATCTCGACACTTTGCACGCGATCTGCGACCGCGTCGCGGTGCTCGCCGAAAAACAGGTGATTGGGGTGGGGACGATCCCCGAGCTATTGGCTTTGGATCATCCTTGGATACAAGAGTATTTCAACGGGCCGCGCGGACGTAATGCGGCGGCGAGCTACGATAAAAAAGGGGCGGTCGCCTAGATGGAAACCCGTTCGAACTACGTGATGGTCGGCGCGGTGACGATGGCTTTGCTCGTCGGCGTGCTGCTGTTCATCGTCTGGCTTGCCGGACTCTCGAACAAGACCACCAAATGCTACGACATTTATTTCAGCCAGGCGGTCGGCGGGCTCAACAAGGGCTCGAACGTGACCTTTTCGGGCGTTCCGGTGGGCGCGGTGCAAAAGATTTCGCTGATGCCGAGCCGGCCTGAATTCGTGTGGGTGCGGGTCGAGGTCGATCAGCAGACCCCGGTACTCCAGGGGACGACCGCGCAAATCAAGGGCGTCGGGTTCACCGG
This sequence comes from Sphingomicrobium sp., assembly GCA_039928195.1. Lineage (GTDB taxonomy): Bacteria > Pseudomonadota > Alphaproteobacteria > Sphingomonadales > Sphingomonadaceae > Sphingomicrobium. Next base: position 10,024 of record JBDSTQ010000073.1, on the reverse strand, counting down.
TGTCAGTGAAATTCAGCTCGATGGCGCGGTTCGCGGCAGCCCGCCGATCGCGCAAACGGGGCCGCAGGGCTGCGCGGTCATTCCCGCGACTTCGGGCGGGCTTGGCGCTTTGCTCAACAGCGCGCCCGAACTGATCGACCGCATCCAGCGGCTGACCGAGCGGCTGACCGAATTGCTTAGCGACAAGAATCAGAACGCGATCGCCGACATCCTCGAGAATGTCGATTTGACGACCAAGGTCCTTGCCGAGCGCGCGCCCGAACTCGCCGACACGCTCGCCGACATGCGCATCGCGGTGCGCAATGCCGGGGTCGCTGCGCAGCGCGTCGCGGCTCTGTCCGATACCACCAGCCGCCTGGTCAGCGAGGAAGGCCGGCCGGCGGCGCAGGATCTGCGCAAGGCGATCGCCGGGATCCAGAAGGCGACCGAGAATCTTGACGCGATGGTTTCCGATGCGCGGCCGGGCGTGCAGAATTTCAGCAAGTCGACCTTGCCCGAAGCGAACCGCCTGGTGCGCGACATGCGCGAGCTGACGCAGTCCTTGAAGGGCGTGTCGCAACGCGTCGAGCAAGGCGGCATCGGCGGCGCGCTCGGGCCCGAGAAATTGCCCGATTACAAACCGAGGAAAAAATGATGAGGCTGGTGCGCATTGTGGCTCCGCTGGCGATCGCCGTGAGCATCAGCGGCTGCTCGGTCAGCAGTCTGCTCGGTGGCGGCAAGCCCCCGGTGACGTTGCTGACGCTGACCCCTGAAGCCGCCGATCCGGGCCAGATGACGCGCTCGGCGAGCGCCGGGCAAGCGGTGACGATCTCGGTCCCGATCACCGCCAAGGAACTGCGCACGACCCGCGTGCCGGCGCAGATCGACGCCAACAATGTCCAGTATCTGACCGGGCTGACGTGGGTCGATACGCCCGACCGGCTGTTCCAGGAACTGGTTGCGGAGACCGTCCGCCGCACCACCAGCCGCGTCGTCCTCGACAGCCGCCAGGCAGCGCTCGATCCCGGCCTGCTGGTCAACGGCCAGCTCCAGAAGTTCGGCTATGACGCGCAAACCGGGCAGGTCAGCGTGCAGTTCGACGGGGCCTTGTCGACCGAAGGCGGATCGCGGGTCGAAACGCGCCGCTTCACCGCCACTTTGCCCGCCGACGGAACGCCGGCGACGGTCGGCCCCGCGCTCAACCGCGCGGCCAACCAGGTCGCGGGTGAAATCGCCAAATGGATCGGCGGCTAAGCCAGTGGTGCTCCTGCGTAGGCAGGAGCTCTGGCGACCGTATCTATCTCAGCGCTGGCAGGGCTCCTGCCTTCGCAGGAGCACAGTTACGCCAGGCTTTTCGACGCCTGCTCGAACACATCCTTCGATAGACCGGCGGTCCCGACCACGCGCTCGAGCTGGGCGCGCATCAGCGCGGCGCGCCTTGGCTCGAAGCGGCGCCAGCGGCCAAGCGGCGGGACCATCCGCGCGGCGATCTGCGGATTGAGCTGGTCGGCGGCCAAAATCATATCGGCGAGAAACGCGTAGCCGCGGCCCGAGGCGTCGTGGAATGCCCAATGATTGGCGCCAAATGTGCCGGCCAGCGCGCGCAGCCGGTTGGGGTTGGACAATGTGAAGTCGGGATGCTCGGCAAGCTTCTCGACCGCCGCGACGGTATCGCCGCGCTGCGCCGACGCCTGCAGCGCGAACCATTTGTCGAGCACCAGAGGTTCGGCGCGGAAACGCTCGTAAAAAGCCGCGAGCGCAGCGTCGCGCTGCGGCGCGTCGAGCGACACCAGCACACCGAGCGCGCCCTGGCGGTCGGTCATATTTTCGGCGGCATCGAACTGCGCCTTGGCCAGCGCCGCGCCCTGCGCCGGGTCGCCAGCGGCAATCAGGCCGAGCGTCACGGTGCGCAGCCGCCGCACGCCCTTGGCCGCCGGGGATAAGTCATCGCCCGACGCGGTGCACGCCTTGTGCGCGGCGAACAGGGACTTGCCGAGCGCCTCGCCAACCGCGCGGCGAAGGTCTTCGCGCGCGGCATGGATGGCGTCGGGATCGACCAGCTCCATGCGGTCGGCGATCGCGGCTTCGCTTGGCAGGATGATCGCTTCGGCCTTGAACGCCGGTTCGAGCGCGTTGGACTGGAGCGTCGCGCCAATCGCCTCGATCACCGCGGCGGCATCGACCGCCGCGCCGCGCGCGCCGGCGAGCAAAGCGCGCATCATCAGCTCCTGGATCGCCTCGTAGCGCGCGAACGGATCGCCATCGACCTGCGCCAGTCGTTCGAGCTCGCCCGGCCGGCGCTCGACCTCGATCACGATCGGCGCGGAAAAGCCGCGGTTGATCGATAGCAAGGGGGCTTCGGCAACATCGTCGAAGCGCACGTCCATCGACTTCTGGTCGAGCACGATCAGCCGCTCGGCGGCGATCTCGCTGCCGCTCGCCTCGCCGATCAGCGCAGTCCTGAGCGGGATCGGCATTGGCTGTTTGGACGATTGGTGCGGCGTCGGCGCGATGTGCTGGGTTAGATGCAGCGTTGCACTGCGGCTGGCGGGATCATGCTCGAGGCGCGCGGTCACTTTGGGGGTGCCGGCCTGGCCGTACCAGACTTTGAATGCCGACAGATCGTCGCCGCTGCCGTCTTCGAGGGCCTGCACGAAATCGTCGCAGGTCGCCGCCTCGCCGTCGTGGCGGTCGAAATAGAGGTCGGTGCCGGCGCGGAATTTGTCCGTGCCGAGCATCGTGTGGAACATGCGGATGAGTTCGGCGCCCTTGTTGTAGACCGTCGCGGTGTAGAAATTCGAAATCTCGATATAGCTGTCGGGCCGCACCGGGTGTGCGAGCGGGCCGGCGTCCTCGGGGAATTGCGCGGCGCGGAGCACGCGGACATCCTCGATCCGCTTGACCGCGGCGCTGCCCATGTCGGCCGAGAAGCCCTGGTCGCGAAAGACGGTGAAGCCTTCCTTGAGGCTTAGCTGGAACCAGTCGCGGCAAGTCACCCGGTTGCCCGACCAATTGTGGAAATATTCGTGTGCGACGACGCGCGCGATATTGTCGAAATCGCCGTCGGTCGCGGTGTCGCTGTCGGCGAGCACATACGCGGTGTTGAAAACGTTGAGGCTTTTATTCTCCATCGCCCCCATGTTGAAATCGCTGACCGCGACGATGTTGAATTGGTCGAGGTCATATTCGCGGCCATAGATGCGCTCGTCCCACGCCATCGACTGCTTGAGGCTGGCCATCGCGTGCGCGGTGCGCGGCAGATCCGCCTCGCGGACCCAGATCGCGAGATCGACAGTGCGATCGCTCATGGTGGTGAAGCTGTCGCGGTTAGCGGCCAGGTCGCCGGCGACAAGCGCGAACAGATAGCAGGGCTTGGGGAAGGGATCGTGCCATTCGGCCCAGTGGCGGCCGTCGGCGTCTTCGCCTGAAGCGACGCGATTGCCGTTCGACAGCAGCACCGGGAAGCGCGCTTTGTCGCCTGCCATGCGCACCGAATAGCGCGACAGCACGTCAGGGCGGTCGAGGAAGTAAGTGATGCGGCGAAAGCCTTCGGCCTCGCACTGGGTGCACAGCATCCCGCCCGACGCATAAAGACCCATCAATTTGGTATTCGACTGCGGACCGATCGCCACTTCGGTGGTGATTGTCGCGCTGGCGTTGGCGAGTTCAACGACCAGCTGACCGCCTTCGAAGCGGGGCTCGAACGCTGCGTTGTCGACCGTGAGCGAAAGCAGTTCGAGCTCGCTGCCGTCGAGACGCAGCGGGCGTTGATGATCGCCATTGCGCTCGACCGTGAGCGTCGCGCGGACGACCGTGCGCGCGGCGTCGAGCGCAAAATCGAGCGCGATTTCGGGTACCAGCCAGTCGGGCGGCCGGTAATCCTCGCGGCGGATCGCGACATGGGTGGGAACGGCGGCGGGCGGGGCGTCCGGAGCGACGGCTGCGTCGGACAATGCGGTGCGGATATCGGCCATGCGTCAGGCGCTTAGAAGTGCCGGCGCGAGCGGACAAGCGCCGATGGAGCCGTTCGCCGCCGCCGCGCGTTCAACCGGCACCACAGCATCAGGAGCGAGAACCATGGGCGCATTCGAAGAAATCCGCGAACATATGCACGTCATCGGCGCCGACGGCGTCAAGCTCGGCACCGTCGACCGCGTCGAGGGCGACCGCATCAAGCTCATTCGCGAAGACAGCGGAATCGCGCATCAGGAGCATCATCATTATCTGCCCAAGGGTCTGGTCGCGGACATCGAGGGCGATGCGGTGCGGCTGAGCGCCAATGCCGATGTCGCCGCGGCGCTGTTCGAGCAGGAAGAAAGCGGCGAGCCGATCGGCTAAGGCCTAGCCGACCTGCCGGCGCGGGGGTTGTCCGAGCGCGCGGCAGGGGAAGCGGTTGCGAATCCAGGCATTGTAATAACTGCCCTTGGACGGGGCGGAAACGAACCCGCGCGCCACGTCGGGCGGCACGTCGGTGTAGCGGTAGCGGCGGCCGCCGACGAGCAGCAGATCGAGCTCGCGCCGCTCGGGCAGATACCAGGCCCCGTGGATCAATGTGCTTGCCATGCGCGGGGAATCCGCGGGACGACGAAAAGATTCACGGCTTGCGGCGAAGCGACTCGGCGGCGAGTCGAGCCGAGGCTAAAACGCCGATCAGCAGCGCCAGCCGCCGCCGGTCCAATATTGGCGCTCGCAATTCTGATTTTGACCGATCCAGCGCGGGAAGGCGCGGTCGGGGCGGTCGTGCCACCAGTCGTTATAACTGTCGGAAGTCCAAGTGCGGTTGAGGTCATAGCCGTCGCGCAGGTCCGAATAATAGCTGCCGCCGAAGCCACGGTCGCGACGCTGATGATCGCGCCCGACGCCGGGATCGCCACGGTCGCCACGGTCGCCGTGATGGACGGTGACCCCCGACAGGCTGCTGGTGGCGTTGCGGATGCCCTCGGTGGTGCCGCCGCCGCCGACGCTGGCAAAAGCGGGTGCGGAGGTGAAGCCGGCGGTCGCAAAACTCTGCGCGGCGGCGGGCGGAGCGCTGATGGCGGCGGCGGTGAGCGCGGGGACGGCGAAGGCGAACAGCATGCGGCGCATGGCGGTGGCTCCCTTAAGGTGAGGAATGGTTAACGCGGGACGCGGGTGGGTGTTGCGTTGTGTCATTGCGGGACTGGGCATCCGCGGCTTAGCGCCGATCACGCTTCGCGGCGATGAGGAGCAGCAGCACCCCGAGCCCGAGCAGCGCGCCCATTGCCGCGCCAATGGTCGACCCCAGCGTCGCCTGAAAATCGGCGGTCACCCGGCTCGGCCGCTCGGCGCCGCGCGCGGCGAGATAGAGCCAGAGGCCGCCGAGCAAGAGCTCGACCAGGACGATGCCGAGGACCGCGCGCATTTTGTAGGTCATCTTCCCCCCAAAGCCGGTCGCCGCGGCGCCCCGCCGGGTGACCGCGCGATGATGTCACAGATGGCGCCGTGTAGGAAAGTCCCCGAGGGGAAGTTGACCAAGTTGTCGATGATGAACGTATCTGCGCGGGGCAGATTGCGGGAATCGAAGCAGCGCGATTTGGGGCGCGCACGTTGGCCCCCCCTGTGAGATGGTTGAAAATGGTTCGCCACGACGCGCAGTATGAACCAAACAGGACGGTGTAGGAAAGTCTTTTCTCGCAGCTTTGAAGCGGCGTTCGTTTCCTCTCCCCCGCGGCGGAAGCGGGCGACTCGCGCGAAGCACGAGCGGGGAGAGGGGGCTTGAGACGGACGAGAACATTTGCCCGAACGTTGGCACGCGCGCCCTCTCCCTTCCGCCGCTGCGCGGCCCCCCCCCTCCCGCAAGGGGGTGAGGGGTCCGGTAACCGCGCGCTAACCGATGTTTGCTAGCAGAGTGGAATGAGCAGGCACTTTGAACCCAAGAAATCGACCGTCGAGCTGGCCCCGTCGCGCATCCGCCGCGATCCGGTGAGCAGCGAAAAGCGGCTGTCCTTGTTCAACCTGTCGGCGCGCTCGCGCGGGTGGGAGATGGGGCTGGCGATCGCTGGAATGGTCGTGTTCGCGCTGGCGCTCAATGCGTTGTGGTTCGGGGTCAATGCGTTCCTCATCGACTAGTTGGCGTCGCTAACCGGCGGTTTCGCGCTGACACGCAGAGGCGCCGCCGAGCCAGGCAAGCGAATTCAGGCGCCGCGATAGGGTTCGCAGGCGACGCCGTCGCTGTCACCGTCGAGGCCTTCGCGATAGCCGGGCTCGCCAGCGTACAGCGGCGCGCGGCCGGCGGCGCGGACTTCGCGGCAGCCCGAATAATAGACGCTGTGCTCGATCGCCGCGCGCTCGTCCGGCGGCAGCGATGCGCCCGATGGCAAGGCCGACCAGGCGTAACCGCCCAGCCCCCCGAGCAGGGCCGCACCAGCCAAAATGTCCCTCGCGCGCATCGGCGGAGGATAGCGGGATGGGGTTGCGGAAGGGTAAAGTCAGGGCACGCCCTTCGACTGGCTTAGGATGAACACCGGCGCGAAGAGGAGAGGGGAAGGCGCGAAGGGGGTGGGGGTGGTCGTCATGCCGGACCTGATCCGGCATCCGCCTGTCTTTTTGCTGATATTAGTGAGTCAGGTCCCGGATCAGGTCCGGGGTGACGAGGTGGTGAAGTTGCGGTTTTCGGTTTAGGGCGCGCGTCCCGGCGATTGCCGGCTGCCAGAGGAGGCGATGATGGCACGCGCGACCAACGACGACCTGCCCTGCTTTCGTGGTCACCTCAAAGCGGCGTAAGGGCTTCCCGAGCGAGACGCGGGTCAAGTGCGGGCTGCGCTTTGTGCGCGGCGGCCCGGACCAACCGAACAGCGTCGAGCTGATCGAAAAGCTCGGCCGCAACGACCCCTGCCCGTGCGGATCGGGGACCAGATTTCAATCGATGCTGCATGACCTCGGGCCGGTTTCGACGGCGGGGAGCGGGGGGAGTATTGGCGGTGAAGGGGTGCGGGGAGGGAGGTTAGGTATTTTGTCCCCGGAACTCCGATGTGTCCCCGGAACCCTGAACTTTGTGTCCCCGGGACTCTGCGGCTGACTTTCGGCTGTTTAGAAAGGGTGATCGTCATTTACCTCGTCATCGTCATCATCATCATCATCATCATCATCATCATCATCATCATCATAGTCCATGCCGAGTCTCTCAAACGCGGACTCGGGATTGTTTTCGACCTCGTTGTCTTCGGTGAGAAATGCCTTTGGCACGGCATTCCATGCAACAAGTGAACAGTCTTCGTCGAAGATGGACTTGAGTGCCTCCGGCCCACCCATGTCCAATCCGGCAGGTGGCTTAGCTTCGAGGTAATTGAGCTCAAGGGCCAATGGCCATTCTCGTCCTGCTAAGGGCGCTGCGTCGACCCGATCCCAAAGTGACCGGAGCCGAAATTTCCCCGTAACGAGCCCGTGGCGGTAGAAGTGAGATAGTACTGCGACAGTGAGTGGCCCGTTATTGTTCGCGATGGTCTCCGCTAACGCGGGACTTATCTTCCTATCCAATTCTTTCATGAGCCATAAAGCCCAGAGAACTTCGGAGTCCCGGCCCATCGCCGCCGCCGCCGCCAAGACATCTCGAGTAACATCCAACCAAAGCCGCCGATCAATCTGGCGCTCTCTTCTGGCGCGCCAGGTCACAACACGAGCAACGTAATCAAACGCGTGCGGAAATTGGACTGCGCAGTGCGCCAAAAACGGTTCAAGCAGCTCCCAATGACTGTCCCACTGCCGCCAAGTGTCCAGACGCCTCAGGAAGAATCTAACAATTCCATCATCTTGCGATTTCGCAGAATATTCGATTACAGAACCAAGCAAGGACACGATCCGTGCTTCATTGCTGATAAGGTCGTCCACCAACGCTGTTTCGAGCTGCCCCTCTAGATCATACGGCCAAACCTCAGAAATAACCGAACTGGTAGGGATGATCCGAGTTTTTTGCTCGTTAATGTCCAGCCCATAATCACTGAGTGTCGAGCGCAAGCTATGCAGCCGCTCTTCACATTGGAGGTGGGATTTTCCGCCGATCCAGAAATCATCGACGTGCCGGACATAACCGTCATGGCCGTATTCTTTTTGAAACCGGTGGTCGACAGCCGACAGGACAATCTCTGCGGTGAGCCGGCTGGTGTCGGATCCGACGGGAAGTCCAACAGTCTGCCCATCCTGTCCTTGCCGAAAAATGTAATCAAGACGATTTCCGAAAATCTTTGCCGATGCAACATCTCGATCCTTTTTCGAGGCTGTTTTTCCGTGAAGTGCCCAAGGGATGCTGTGCGTGTAGATCGAAGGAAAGCATCTCGAGACATCAGTGACGAGACAATACCTATGCTTCGCAAGTCTCTTAAGTCGGATTGCTGGTAACTTTGAGTGAGGCGTGAATCTGTACGCTCTCGGCCCATTTCGATCGAAAATTGGAGAAGACTCACTCCCTGTCGCCTTCTGAAAATGGCCATCCAACAACGTCGAGTTTTTCCGAAAAAAAAGTGCAGCATCTCTTACAAATATTGGGTGTGAAATTCCAAAAGCGCGACGCTGGAAACCTCGCTTGGAGCTGTTGAACGGGCTCGGTCGCCCGATGACTTTTGCCGTGACGCGGTAGTTTAAATCGCCAGTAAGTGGCCCAACGGATTCTGCTGAGGACACGAAGGGCGGCAAATTGTCGGGAAGTAAGCCGCGTTCCAAAAAACGGGCCACAGAAGGCTTGTCGGCCATGTTGATACCTCAAAACCCGAGCGCCTTGAGAATGACTGCTAAGCTACCAAATGCAAGTCTGCTGCATTTCCCACAATGACGTGTGTAGATGTTCCAGTAGCGCTCGGCGATGCCGAAACCTGAACGCGATGGCGATCAAAGTCGAAGCATATCCGGAAGCTTCGCTGCGGATCACTCCGCCCCCACCTCAGCCGCCGTGAACATATCCTGCTCGCCGCCATCCCCAGCGCTCACACCATCATCAGCCGCATCGCCCTTGGCTTTCTGCCGCCGGTCGAAGCTGTCCCACACTTCGTTCAAACTTCCCCACGCCATCACGCCGCGCGCTTCCGGCCCTTTAGCGGGATCACCAGGCGCGCGTTTTCGAACCATTCGTCGGTCAGCTCGGGCGCGGCGTCGGGGTTGCTGGCGATCTGCGCGGCGATGTCCTCGTCGGTCATGGCGTCGAGCTTCGCCAGATTTTCGGGCGTCGCCCATTCCTTGGCCGACGCGCGAACTTCTTCAAGCGACATTCGCCTGATATTTCCGGATTTCTCGCTCATTGGCCTTCCTTAAACTGATGATCCTGCGATTCGTGTCTCGCCACGTATACACCGCCACGAAGATTCGATGTTTGAAATCCGCGATCGGCCCGACGGCTTTGAATCGGGTTTCGCCATAGTCGCGACGATCGTCTTCTTCTTCGACGAACGGACCTTCGAAGATCAGTTCAGCGTAGCGCAGCGGGATATGGTGCTTGCGCACGTTCTCGTCATCCTTTGAGTCATCCCATTCGACCACATTTATTCCGCCGCCACGCCGGCCCGGGCGAACATATCTTCGCCGTCGCCGTCGCCAGGCGCATCATTGGCAGCATCGCCCTTGGCCTTCTGCCGGCGGTCGAAGCTGTCCCACACCTCGTTCCAATTCCCCCTCGTGGCCGCCTTTGAGTACTCCGTCGCGCGCGTTTCGAAGAAGTTGGCGTGTTCGACGCCGTTCAAGAGCGGGGCGAGCCACGGGAGCGGGTGCTCCTTGACCTTGTAGATCGGGGGCAAGTGGAGCTGGCCCAGGCGCCAGTCGGCGATGTAGCGGATGTACATCTTGATGTCGTCGGCGCTCATGCCCTCGACGGGCCCTTGCTCGAACGCGAGGTCGATGAACGCGTCCTCGAGATCGACCGTGTGGTAGCACATCTCGCGGATGCTCTTCTTGACCTGCGGAGAGTAGCAATCGCGTTCGGCGCAGAAGGCGTGGAACAGCTTGATGATGCCTTCGCAGTGGAGCGATTCGTCGCGCACGCTCCAGCTGACGATCTGGCCCATGCCCTTCATCTTGTTGAAGCGCGGGAAGTTCATCAGCATCG
>JBDSTQ010000072.1:0-6011 GCA_039928195.1 Sphingomicrobium sp. | reverse complement strand
ACGGTCGGGCGCGTGAGCCGCATGTCTACACCCCGGCCTATATTCGCCGCTATCCCTTCCTCCTCGCCAAGATCAATCCGGAAAGCGACGAATTGTCATTGTGCTTCGATTCCGGAGCTGAGGCGGTGGGCAATTACGACGAGGGCAAGCCGTTGTTCGACGGTGACCAGCCGAGCGAAGCGACCCAGGCGATCCTCCAGTTCTGCGAACAGTTCGAGGCGGCCGGCCAGCGCACCGCGGCGTTTATGGAAGACCTCAAGAAGGCCGACCTGCTGATGGACGGTGAAGTCGCGATCCAGCCCGAAGGCTATGAACAGCCGTTCGTCTATCGTGGCTTCCGCATGGTCGACGAGGATAAATTGCGCGACATGCGCGGCGACGAACTGCGGCGGATGAACCAGAACGGCATGCTGCCGCTGATTTACGCGCATCTGTTCTCGCTGACCGAGATGCGGGCGGTGTTCGCGCGCCAGCTCAAGCTCGGCAAGGCGCCCGAACAGGTCCTCCAGCAGCAGCCCGCTCCGGCCAACGCTTGAGCCGGTTGCCGCCGGCGAACGCAACCGGGATGCCGGCATGAACGATGCGACCATCAGCGCAGACGCGGAGCTGATCGCCGCGCGCAACGCTCTGCGCGATGGCGACCTCAAATTTACCAGCCTGATCGACGCGTTCCCGCACATGGTGTGGTCGACGCTGCCCGATGGATTCCATGATTATTACAACGCCAAATGGTATGAATTTACCGGGGTTCCGGCGGGATCGACCGACGGCGAGGCGTGGAACGGGATGTTCCACCCCGACGACCAGGAGCGGGCGTGGGCGCGCTGGCGCCACAGCCTAGAGACCGGCGAGCCGTATGAAATCGATTATCGTCTGCGCCACCACAGCGGCGAATATCGCTGGACGCTCGGCCGCGCCGTGCCTGTCCGTGCGCCCGACGGCCGGATCGTCCGCTGGATGGGCACCTGCACCGACATCCACGAACAGAAAGAACAGACCGAACAGAATGAGATACTGAGCCGCGAACTGAGCCACCGGATCAAGAATATTTTCGCGGTGATCACCGGGCTGATCAATCTGTCGGCGCGCCAGCAGCCCGAATTTCGGATATTTGCCGCATCGCTGCAGGAACGTGTCGCAGCGCTTGGCCGCGCGCATGAATTCGTCCGTCCGCACAGCGACCAGAGCGACCCCGGCGAACTACCCGAGAGCCTCCACGGCGTCATCCGCGAGATCCTTGCGCCGTACATCGCTTTATCGACCGAGCGGATTGTCATCGAGGGGCCCAATTTCCGCGTCGACGACCGCGGCGCCACGCCCGTCGCCTTGCTGTTCCATGAGCTGGCGACGAATGCGGCCAAATATGGTGCGCTGAGCACCGACGCGGGGACGGTGCGAATCGTCACCCGCGCGGTGGGCGACGAACTCGCGATCGAGTGGATCGAGACGGGCGGCCCGGTGATCGCGGGCGAACCCGCGCATCAGGGTTTCGGCACGCGCCTTGCCGAACTCAGCATCGTCAATCAGCTTGGTGGGAGCATTGCCCGCGACTGGCGCGGCGAAGGCCTGTGCGCGACGATCTGTGTGCGCCGCGACCGACTGGCGCGCGACACCTGAGCTCCATTGAGCCGGTTGGTACTAGCCGAACAGCTTGAGCGACGGCGGCGGCGCGCACTGCCGGCCGGCGCGTGTGCCAAGTACATATTCGACCGCCGCCTGGACCGTCGCCGGATCGGTCGGTTTGGTAATTACCCCGATCGTCCCGGCAATGCCGTCGCCGAGCATGCGTGGGTTGGCAGTGATAAACAACACCGGCACGCCGCGCGACGATAGTCGCTCGGCGATCTGCGGGCCGGTCAGACCGTCGCGCAGATTAAGGTCGACCAAAGCGAGGTCGAGTACGGCATCGTAAAATGGCTCGGCGGCGGCAAGGTCGGGGACAATCCCGACCGACTGATGACCGATGTCCTCAAGGATCGCCTCGAGGTCCATTGCCACCAGCATTTCGTCTTCGACGATGAGAATTTTCGCGGCCATGCGCTCACAATAATCCAGATGAGTTTTCCGAAGAACCCTTTTTACGCTGAAATGTTCCCGAAAATTGGCCGGGATGAGCCGCTTTTTACTCTGCGGCGACGGCAAAACGACGCGCAAGCAGCGCCTCGCCGAGCTCGACCGCAAGGCTCTCGAGTAACGTGGCGGCGCGCTCGAAGCCATCGCCGGGCCGAGCGAGCGAGCGGTCGAGATAGGTCGTCCGGTCGAGTTCGATCTGCAGCGCGTGCACGCCTTGCGCGGGGCGCGCGTGGCGGGCGATCACATAACCGCCGGCGAACGGGTCATTGAGCCCCGCCGAATAGCCTCCGCGCCGGGCGATTGCGAGCGCCGCATGGCTCAGCCACGGCGCGGCGGAACGGCCAAGGCGGTCGCCGATCACGACCTGTCCGGCGCCCGCCGGTGGCGGCGGCATCGAATGGCAATCGAGCAATAAAGCGCAGCCGGAGCGCTCGATCAGCGCGTCGAGCGCCGACTCCAGCGCTTGATGATAGGGGCGGTGCGCGTCCGCCAGGCGCTGCTCTAGTTCGCCATGGCTGATCGTCCGCCGCCACAGAAATCCGTGCGCCTGGGTGCGCGCGGGAACCACGCCGAGACCGCCGCGCGCGCGCACGCTCATGCCGCCGCGCGGCGCGCCCTCGATCACCGCCGGGTCGAGCTCGTCCGCGCCGCGATTGCAGTCGATCGCGGCGCGCGGGGTGCGGGCAATGACCGCGCCGCAGCCTCGCGCCAGCGCGCGCCACGCCAGCCGGTCGACCAACGGATCCTCGAGCGTCACCAGCGCCGGCTTGCCGCTTCGCGCGAGCGCGATCAGCTCGACCGGATAGTCGCGGCCCGAATGGGGAACCGACAACAGCACCGGCAGGTCGCCGCGCGGGGCGTGGATCAAAGGGGGCGGGAGGACCATCACGGTTAAGCTTCGTCCCATAGTAGGACGGCCGCTAGGGGCGTGCAACGCGCGAACCCCTTAATCGCTTCTGGCAAAAGGCGCGCGAGCGGAGCATAAAACGCTGATGGCGAGAATCCTGTTGGCCGAAGACGACACGTCGATGCGCGAATATTTGCAGCGTGCGCTGCAGCGCGTCGGCTATGATGTGATCGCGGTGGGTTGCGGCACCGAGGCGATGCCGTTGCTCGAAGCCGAGAGCTTCGATTTGCTGCTGACCGACATCGTCATGCCCGAGATGGACGGGATCGAACTGGCGCAGAAAGCAAGCGCGATCGACCCCGCGATCCGCGTCATGTTTATCACCGGTTTCGCCGCCGTCGCGCTGCAGGGCGGACGCACCGCGCCCGAAGCCAAATTGCTGTCGAAGCCGTTCCACCTCAAGGATCTGGTGATGGAGGTCGACCGCATCTTCCAGACCGAGGACCAGCACGGCCGGCTGTAGCCGGTCGTTATAGTGTGACCGCTTGCTCGCGCCATAATTGCCCGAGCCAATCGTCGAGCTCGACCGGATCGAAGCGGTCGAGACCCGAGCCCGGGAACAGGCAGAATTCACCGAACAGCGGCCGGCCGTCGATCTCGTAAAAATCAACCCGGAGGAAGTCGTGGCCGGCGGCGAGACGTTCGGCGGCGGCAATCATCGCGGCGAGGCTCGCGGGGGCGGGGCGCGATCCCGGATTGTTCGACAGCGGACGCCAGTGACGATCGAACTGGCTCCAGCGATGATGCTTGCCGGCGCGGTCCTCGTGGAGCTGAACCATCGCCGCGCGCCCGCCGAAAACATAGATTTTATAGTCGAGCGGCAGCGGATCGGGAGTGATCAGGAACGGCTCGACGATCAGCCCGGGCACCGCCGCGCGATAGTGATGCTCGCCCAATATCGCGCCGTAGCGGCCCGCCACCCACCGCGGTGTCAGCGCCCGCGCGCGCTGCCAGTCGGCGGCGGTGCGGACGACGAGAAACTGGCCGCAGCCGTGGTTGGCCTTGACCATCAACGGCATCGGCGACGGTGCTTCGACGGGCAGCTCGCGGCCATGCCACAGCGTCGGCACGACCATGTCCTGGCCGAGCACTGCGGCCGCATACGCCTTGCCATGCAGCTTGTCGGTCAGCCGCGCGCGCCCGGCGTCGCGGTCGTGGAGCTTGCGCCACTGGACCCATTCGGTGAAGCGCTGCGGCTGCGCCAGCCTCGGCCAGCGGCCGTGGCGCGCGCGGTAGAATAAAGCGAGATGCGCGGCGGCGAGCGTCGGCCAAGCGGCGGCAACGGGCCGCGCGAGCGTCAGCGCGGTCAATCGATCTGCCAGTGAATCGGCTTGAACGAACCGTTGTTCGATTGCAGCGCCGAGCAAGCGGTCAGCCCGATGACAAGATCCATCCGCGCCTCGAACACGATCCGGTCGCCGGCCTGCGACAAGGGCGGATCGACGCTGAGGGCACCCGTCGCGCCATCGACCTGGACGTTCATGAAGCAGTTGAATGCCGCTGGAATCGTATCTTCCTCAACGCCATAAGGCGCGAGCGCGGCGGTGAGATTGCCGAAACAGCCGCGATGCGGGTGGTCATCGCCGTAGATGATCCGGAACGTGTCCTTGGAACATGGCGTGAGCAGGAAATCATGGCGCCCGACGCTGTCCTCGACGATGTCGAGCAGGATGTTCGAGCGGTTGGAATAGAGCGGATCGCCGGCAGTGAGAAAGATTTTGCTAGCATAGTCGAAGGTGCGCCCGGCGCTGATCACTTCGCGCACGTCGGCGCGGTTGTACGCGAGCAGATCGGCAACCTGCTCGCCGCGCGGGTCGATCACCGTCAGCCGCTGGCCGCGGTCGAGGGTGAAGGCGACGCCCGAGCGGGGCGCGATTTCATGCGGCATCCTGGCGCGCCCGTCCGGAGAAGGGGCAGGCCCAGTCGGCGCCGACCGCGCGCCCGCTATATTGCCGCGCCGCCGAATGCGTGCCGTGCGGTGCGAGCATCGGATTGGGGGTGCCGGCGAGCTTGATGTCGCGGCCGATGATCGTCTCGCGCAATTTGTCGTAGCGGCCCTGCGCGCGCAATTGCTCGAACTGGTCGTGGAGGTTGAACACCAGCGCCGGATGCGCAAAGCGCCGCGCCGGGCGGCTCGCGCGCGGGTGAAGCCCGACGACAAAGAATGCCTCGCCGCCAAAGCTCATCGCGAAATGCGGATCGTCGGGGTCGTGCGCGACGCGGGCGTCGGGCGCTTGTCCGAGCCATTCGTCCTTGGCGGTGAGCGAATTTAAGCGCTCCCACAGCAGCGTTTCGAACGCTTCCTCATCGTCGGGCGCGCCGCTTTCGAAGATCACCGCAAGCGACTGGAACAGCTGCGGGTCGGCGCGGTAGCGGCGCGACAAATCGAGCAACGCCGGGAGCACGCGCAGATCGTCCCACGCCGAGGCGAGGTTGCGCGCGACGACGAAGTGCATCCCGTCGCGGTTAAGCGCGGCCTTGGCGCCGACGCACGGGAACGCCGGTCCGCCAATGAAGTCGGCGAAGGCCAGCGCGAGCGGGTGGGTGTGATCGTCTGGGACAGTAAGCATAGTGCGCTGCAACGTGGGGTGCCCGAGTAAGTTTCAAACCGGGACCTTCGACCGTAACCGCACAGGTCGTGATCGATCGCCCGGCAGGTCTTGCGCGGCTTGCGGCCGCTCTCTAATGCCCGTCACCGGCGTCCGCGCCAGCGCTTGGCGCAGCGGACCGGGTGGGCGTGTAGCTCAGTGGTAGAGCACTGTGTTGACATCGCAGGGGTCGCAAGTTCAATCCTTGCCACGCCCACCATTTTCCGCCCGATGCGCCTTCGCCGAAGCGACGACCATCGCGTTGCCATCTTCACGCTCTGCGGCCAGTGAGCCGCCCGGTCACATCACGCGTCGCGGTTCAGTCCTCGGCTTGTGCCTCAGCCGCGCGCACGGAGTCACGGCCGAGCAGCTTGACGATCGCGGCGGCACAGCGTGCGCTGTTATTTCGAGCGGTATAGTCGATCGCGTTGCGATGGGCGTTG
>JBDSTQ010000071.1:0-14255 GCA_039928195.1 Sphingomicrobium sp. | reverse complement strand
GCGGTGACTCTGAACTCTCATATCGACATCTCGGCAACGAGCGCTTCGAATATGCGGCTGTTCGAAGCAACCGGGGTCGGCACGTGCCTGCTGACCGACCGCAAGGACAATCTCACGATCTTGTTCGAGCCCGACCGGGAGGTCGTAACCTATGGAAGCGCGGAAGAAGCGGTCGAAAAATATCGCTACCTCGCCTCGCACCCGAAAGAGAGGGTGGCGATTGCGGCCGCGGGACAGAAGCGCGCGCTTCGCGACCATAATTTCGACAAGCGCGCCGCCCGGATCGACGACCTTATCCGCGCTTCGCTGGCAATCGGCTGAATGACCCTCCTGCGCTCCATCCGGCGCCGCTTCAGAACGCCTCCATTCGAGGACGTGGAGCGCGAGGAACGCGCATTCTATCGATACTATGTCCGCCGCGGCATGACGGTACTTGATGTCGGTGCCCATGTTGGCGGCCTGACCACCCTGTTTTCGAAACTGGTCGGCGACAGCGGTGCGGTCCATACCTTCGAACCCGCCGCAGCCGCCTTCGACCAACTTCGTGCCGCAATTGCCCGGGAGCGCGCCTCCAACGTCGTTGCCAATCGATGCGCCGTATCCGACCGGCCCGGAATCGTGCGCCTGCACTGCTATGAGGGGCCGTTCCATGCATTCAACACGATGGCCGTACGACCGCTCGCGGACTATGGCGTGGACGCGGGGCCGGTCCGGCTTGAGGAGATGGAGGCGACCACGCTCGACCTGTACTGCGCAGCGAACCTCGTAACACGGATCGATCTTCTGAAGATTGATGTCGAAGGCGCGGAGCTGCAGGTGCTACGCGGAGCAGAAGCACTGTTGGCGGCCCGGCGGATCGGCTGTATCGCGTTCGAATTCGGACAGGCCACGTTCGACATGGGCAATTCGCCCGCCGAGATCGCCGCATTGTTCCGCGATCACGGATATCGGCTCTCCAACATCGTCAAGGGCGCGCGGCTGTTCCCAGGCGGAGGCAGCACAAGGACCGCACGCTTCGCCATGCACCTGGCGATGCCGCGATGATCGCACTCAACAATCTCAACATCGAAGCGACTTGCCCGATTTGCGCCGCGTTGCTGCGCGCAACAGGCTGGTATATGCCCGGCATGCGTATACTGGCGCGTGCGCAATGCGCAGGATGCAGGCGCGACTTTTTCGTCGACCTGCCGGCCGGCCAGGGACTCCACTCGCCGATGATCCTCGATCGCGCAACCGGTGCAGTGCACGACCGGGTCGGCGTTGCGTGGTTTGCCGACTGGCTGCGGATTTCCTTTCGCGAACGGACGGGTACCACGACCGCTTTGACGATCGATCGCCGCTTGCCGATCACCCGCACCGCGGTGCTGATCAACTGCCTCGACACTCTATACGGCCACGCTTTGCTGAAGCTGTTTAGCGTCCAGCAATATCTCGATGCGGGCGAGTTCGACGTCATCTTGATCGTCCAGCCGTTTCTCGCCTCGCTTGTCCCGAAGGGCGTTGCCGAGACCTGGCTCGTCGATCTCCCCCTCCCCGACGGAATTCGGTGGAGCGACAGTTTGGCGGAGGCTATCGCCACCCAGAGCGCTCGGATCGAAGACTTACGCCTCGCTCCCGTCCACCCGCACCCGCACGCCTCGATCGTCTCGATCGAGCGTTTCTCGAGCGTGCCGCCGTTCGCGACCAACCAATGGCATGCGGAAGGCACGAAGAAGGTGACTTTCATCTGGCGCGACGACCGCATCTGGTCGCCGGCGGGGTGGCTTGCACCGCGCGGTCAGGTGAAAGCCGTTGCCGCATTCTTCGTGGCGTTGCGTCGCGAGCAGCCCCATCTTGACGCCGCAGTCGCCGGGCTCGGGACGTCGGGCGGCCTGCCCGACTGGATCGCGGACAAACGCTTTGCGCGCCCGTCCGAAAACGTCGAGCGGGATTGGCTGCGCCTCTATGCGGACAGCCATGCGGTGATCGGCGTGCACGGATCGAACATGATCTTGCCGTCGGCCCATGCCGGCAGCGTTTTCGAGCTTCTGCCAGACAGCCGTCAGGGTAATTTCCTGCAGGATATCCTGTTCAACGGTACCGATCCGCGCGACCTCTTATTCCGTTACCGTTTCGTGCCGGACGATATCGCTCCGGCGCGCCTCGCTCGCCTCGTCGCGTTTGTGTTGGCGCGCTATCCCGACTTCGACCGGCTCATGTCCTTTGATGCCGGCCACGACCGCGATGTGCGGGCTTAGCGGCATTCTCTCCCAAACGCCGGTCACGGCCGAGCAGCGCGCTGCCATTGCATCGATGGCCGGGCGTCTCGTCCATCGCGGCCCCGACGACGAGGGGTGGCTTGAAACTCCGCACGCGGTGATGGCGATGCGGCGACTTGCGATCATCGATGTCGCGGGCGCTGCTCAGCCGCTGGCCAATCCGGACGGCTCATTGGCCCTGGTCTTCAACGGCGAGATCTACAATTATCGCGAGCTACGCGCCGAACTCGGAGCGCTCGGCCATTGCTTTCGCACGCAAGGGGACGGTGAAGTCATACTCGCGCTCTATGAGCGCCACGGGCTCGACTTCGTCCACCATCTGCGCGGGATGTTCGTCATCGCGCTGTGGGACGCGCGCGCCCGTCGGGTCGTGCTTGCCCGCGACCGGATGGGCGAGAAGCCACTCTATCTTTACGAGACTCCAGGCAGCCTGATCTTCGCGTCGGAAATGAAGGCATTATTGCGATCCGGCGCGGTCGATTTCGCCCTCGATCCGGCAGCGATCCATCTCTATTTTCATCTGCAGTATGTCCCCGAGCCGCTGACCGCAGTCCAGGGCGTGCGCAAGCTCGATGCCGGCCGCATGCTCATCATCGACCTCGAACCTTGGACGGTTCGTGAGATTCGCTATTGGAACCTGGAGGACTCGCCGCCGCTCGAGGGCGAGCCGGTTTCGCTGATCCGAGAGCGGCTTGACGAGGCGGGGCGACTCACCATGCGATCGGACGTGCCGGTCGGGGTCGCGCTCAGCGGAGGCCTCGATTCGAGCCTGGTCGCGGCGCTTGCCGCCCGTCACGGCGGCCGCGCCGTCGCGGCGGTTACCGTGGGTTATCCGAACCATCCGCCAAACGACGAACGCCGAGCCGCGCAATCCTTTGCCAACACGCTCGGCATCCCCTTTCACCAGATTGAACTCGATCGCGGGGAAATGGTCGATTTCTTTCCGGCTCTCAATTTCTGGCGCGACGATCCGATCGCCGACATTGCCGGGTTCGGTTATTTCGCAGTCATGCGCAAAGCGCGCGAGCTCGGTCTCAAGGTCATGCTGCAGGGACAGGGCGGTGACGAACTTTTCTGGGGTTATGATGAGTTGCGCGCGGCGCGGGCGGCGGCGCACCGCGCTGAGCGGCGGCGGGCCGGTGTCTTCGGTGCCCCGCTGAGTGGCCCAAGTGGAGGAGCCCGCTTGCCTTTCTACGAACAGTCTCCGGATTATCGCGATGCCGCGCGCCATGTCCGCAGCTACTACGCGGCTCCGTTCGCCGACGCGGTGCGCACCGTTGATCCGGGACTTCTGTCCACGTTCAGCCTGCCCTGGCCCAACATCGACGTCATGCTGACCGAACGGATTTGCGCGACCTATTTGCGCGAGAACGGCATTGCCCAGGGGGAGCGGCTGGCGATGGCCTCGTCGGTCGAACTCAGGCTGCCGTTTATGGACCACAAACTGATCGAAACCGTCATCGGCATGCGCAAGCATGGCACTGACGCCGGCCTTCCTACCAAGGCCTGGCTGAAGGCCGCCGCCGAAAGTTTGGTAACGCCAGAGATCTTGAATCGCCGGAAGCAGGGCTTCGCTCCGCCGGTGCGCGACTGGCACGCCGCCCTGTTCGCTCGTTATGGCGACATGCTGAAAGACGGGTATCTGGTCGCAAACGGCGTGCTTAACCCGCAGGGCGCCAAAGCGCTGGCACGCGGTCCGTTCCCCGCCCGGGCAATTGCTCCGCTCTCGTTCAAGGCTCTGGTGCTCGAGCTTTGGTGCCGATATCGGGCGGGTCCGCCATGAGCGACACCGATTTATTTCTCCGTCCACTGACGCCCGCAGACGCGGCCATCGCGGCCGGCCTGCTGGCGGACCAGCCGGCTGATTATCTTAAATACTTTCACCCATTCGGCGCCGACGAAATGACCATCGCTGAAACCCTCGGCGCCCGCGACAGGGACGTTTATTCGGGGCTGTTCCTAGGTGGGGCTTTGATATGCATTTTTATGCTGCGCGGCTGGGACGCGGGCTTCACGATCCCGAGCTTCGGGCTGGTCGTCGCCGCCAATCGTCGTGGGCGCGAGGTGCTGACGGTGGCGCTAGAGGCAGCCAAGCTGACCGCCCGCCTCGCCGGCGCCGAGCGCATCATGTGCAAGGTCCATCCCGAAAATTTGGCCGGCACCCGCGGCGCCTTGCGGCTCGGTTTCGTGCCCGCTTCCCAAGAGCCCGACACTGGCAATGTCGTCTACTATCTCGACCTCCAAGCTTGAAGCGGCGGCGCGTGAGCGAACCGCTCTTCTCGGTCGTGACCATTTCCTTCAATCAGGTCGAATTCCTGGCCCGTGCGATCGAGTCCGTCATCACGCAGGGCGCGCGGGTCCAATATATCGTCTGCGATCCGGGCTCGACGGACGGGAGCCGCGCGATCATCGACTCCTATGGCGCCGCGATTGCCGAACGCGTTTTTGAGCAGGACGAGGGACCGGCTGACGGCCTCAATCGTGGCTTTGACCGTGCCCGGGGAGACATTTACGCATATCTCAATTCGGACGACACTTTCCTGCCGGGCGCATTCGCCAGTGTCGCGCGCCAGTTCGCGGCATATCCCGAGGTCGACGTTTTGACCGGTCATACCCTGGTTACAGACCGGGAAGACAAAGTCCTGCGCCGCGCTTGGTCCGACGCGTATCAGCGGCGCTTGGTCGCGTACGGGGTGACTGCGCATTTTCAGACCTCCACCTTCATCCGTGCCTCGGCATTCCGGCGCACCGCTGGCTTCAACCCGAGCAACAGCAGCTCTTGGGACAGCGAACTTCTGCTCGATCTCTTCCTCTCCGGCGCCAATATTGCCGTCATCGACGCCTTCCTCAGCACGTACCGATTGCACCCGACGAGCATCACCAACAGCGGTAGCGGACGCACCGATGCGCAATGTTTCGAGAAAAAGCGGTTCGAGCGGCTCATGGGCCGGGGCCAGCGACCCTCTGATGCCAGCCTAGGTCTCGTCTATCGCGTCTGGAAACGGCTTCTTGCTCCCCGGGCGACGCTCGAACGCCTCCGGCGGGGGCCAATCTTCATGCGAGGCGTGGAATGAGCTGCACGCTCACGCAGTCGCAAGCGGCTTGCGCGCAATCACAATGAAGCTGTCGCCGCGTTCGCGAACCCGTTCCTCCACCGTCAGGATTTCCAAACCGAGATAGTGAAGTATTCGGATCATCTCATCCTGGGTCCACACGTGAAAATGGAAATTGTCGTTGGTCAGCCGGAAATCCCAGTCCCAGAAATCCGCCTTCCAGATCTTCCGATGGAGCGCTTCCCATTCGCCGAGATCGTCGAGCTGGCGCCAGCCGCTCTCCATCTCCGCGAAATGGGAGCGGTCCGGTTCGTCGCCGAGCGTCTCGAAATCGCGAATATGATGATCCAGCGTCGTGCGAGCGCGGTGGCGGTCCAATGTGCGGTCGGCATGCGGCAAGATCAGGAATAATGACCCTCCCGGCCTGAGGAGTCGCAGCCACTCGTTCAGTGTCAAAATGGTGTTCTGAACATGCTCGAGGCAGTGCGAGGAAAATACGAAGTCGAAGCTTGCGTCCGGCAATGGCACCTGTGCGCAATCGGCAACGATGTCGGCGCTCGCCGTGCCGTGCGCGTTGCTAGTGCTTCGATCCAGGAACACGGTGTTGGACGGGGAGCAATAGGGATTTGGACCCGCGCCGATTTCGATCCCGTGCCCAAGACAATATTGACGCAAAAGTACTGGAATTCGGCGGCGCCCCGTCGCTCCGGCCAACGCTTCGCGCAGCGGTCGGAGAGAAGGTATCGAGACGAGGGAGTGGATCAATTTGCGGGCCGCATCCATGGCTGTCTTCTAAAGCGGCGCGAGGTCGAGCGCGAGGCGCATGATCGAACAGAGCATCAATTAGCACTCGCCTTTGTCTGGCGGGCGATCAAGCATCGAGCTATTCGAGAACGAGCGACCTGCAGCACTAAAGGATTACGATTGAGCGATTGGAAAGCGAGCCTCAGCGTCGTCATGCCGGTGCATAATGCGGTGCCCTATATCGACGAAGCCGTGGCGAGCATCGTCGGCCAGTCCCATCCCGATTTCGAATTTGTGATTGGGGACGACGGCTCGAGCGACGGCTCGTCGGAGCGGCTGCAGGCGTGGGCGGCACGCGACGGGCGGATTCGACTGTTGCGGCGGGAGCAGGGGTCCGGGCCGGCGGGAAGCGCCAATTGGGTCGTCCGCGCGGCGCGCGGCAGTTTAATCGCGCGGATGGACGCGGACGACATTTCTCATCCCGATCGGCTCGCTCTGCAGCTCCAGGTGTTACGCGACCGCCCGGATGCCGTCATGGCAGCGTGCCTGTCGCTCGGCATCGATCAGAAAGGCCGCGTCGTCAAAGGGCGCGAGCGCAATCTCTTGGCCAAGTTTGGTTTGGGAGCGCCTTTTTCCCATGGCTCGGTTCTGTTCCGCCGCTCGGCTTTCGATCGTATCGAAGGCTACCGGCCGGAATGCCAATTCTGGGAGGATCTGGATTTTTTTGCCCGCATGGCGACTGCGGGACCCATTTTGGTGCTGCCCGACGCGCTCTACTCATATCGCTTCTCCGAGACCAGCACACGCCTCACCTCGGCAGATGCATCCGTCGAGCAAGGAATCGCGCTGATGCTGCGTTGCGCGGCCGAATTTGCTGCAGGCAGAAGCTACGAGGCTTTGCTTGCCAGCGCCACGCTCCAGGGCGCGAGCGACACAGCGCCGCGACGACACTCACCGCAAGTCTTTATGTCGATCGCATCGGGGCCTATCGGGGCCGGCCAGCGCGCGGGCATGGTCGGGCGCATGTTACACCGCGCCGCGCTCCCCCGGGGTCGGGCCGACGCCGTTGCGCTCGCCTTTGCGCTTTGGGGAAGCCTCGCCCCCCGCAGTTTACGAGCATTTCTGATCCACCGCGCGCGTTTGCGCGACCGGCGTTGGGCAGCCCGGTTTCCCGACCGTAGGCCGATACAGTGGAACGTGGCTCAAAACACGCTTGAATTGCTTAGAGGTAACGAACGTTAATCCAAGCGCGGATAGGTCTACCCTGAGACACTGCTGCCGAGGCTTTCGGAGCTGTCAGAGGCTAGGCTATTGTCCGCTTTGGGGGAAGCTAAGGCTCATCCGATGGTTGTTGCGGACGAAGCGGAGGGAAACGATAAGACCTTTGCGCCGTTTCCCAATGTATCGAGATAATCGCTCCACCACTGGGCCATTGGACACGATCCGGCCAATGAGCGGCGCGATGATAGAATGGCAGTGATGGCGAGTCCGCTGGTCACGGTCATACCGGCTTCTTTTTGCGCTTCTCGCCGGCCGCGGCCAAGAGGGCTAATTGGATCGTGTCGATGAGGTGAGCGTCGATGATTCTGACTGATCGGAGAATCTTCTGGGGTTTGGGCCTCTTTCTGACATTGTTCGTATTGTTCGTATTCCTCTTGCCGAACCTGTGACGTCCCAGACCGAGCGGGTCATGAAGTGGGGAGTCGTAGTCCGGGGTCGCAATTCAGCTATTGCGGAAATGGACAATCGTCGGCTTAAATCGGCGGATCGCCTGAGGCAGCCGCGAATAAGGGCCTAAGGACAGATGAGCCATACCGGCCAGCTATAGGACGATCGGAAGAAGTATGAGGTCGTCTACCCGGGATCGTTTAGCGACCGACCTGGCTAACCTAGCGGCTACGTTGCGCGACATTCGGTCTGGCAGAGTCAAGTTACCGCCTCATGAGCGGAGGAGGCTCGCGGAGAACGTCAATCAACGCATCTCCGAGATAAATTTAAAGCTTGATAGAGGGGTACTTGAGCGCTCGACGAACAGTTGAACGTTCCGAAACGGTATGGTCTGTTTTCCACGCATTGCGGACATTAGCTAGCTGGCAGGGAGTCAGTCTGCCGCAGCGCTTCGCCAAGGGCGAGGGTAGCCGCAGTTGCAAGGTTCATCGATCGCACTTCCGGCCTTAGCGGAAGGCGCAACCGCGCATCGCAAGCCTCGGCGACTGCCGCAGGGACGCCCGCGCTTTCTTTTCCAAACAGGAGAACGTCGTCACGCGTGAAGCTGAAAGAATAAGCTGGGACGTGGCTCTTCGTCGTAAAGAGTATCAGCCTTCGTGTTGCGATGCTCATCCGGAAGGCGGCGAAGTCAGGATGCCGCGCAACAGCGACATGGTCGATATAATCCATCGCGGTCCGCCGGACCCGCCGGTCATCCCACTGGAAGCCCATCGGTTCGATCAGGTCCACCGCCGCTCCAAGGCATGCGCCGAGCCGCAGGACCGCGCCCACGTTGCCTGCAATCTCAGGCTCGAAGAGTGCAATGCGCATCCCGCCGTGGTGGAGGTGGCTGCCAAGCTATGCAACCGATGAAGCCATAGCGCGGCGACCTATACGGACCGAAGCAGACCACCGCTTTCGAAAAACATGAGATCGGTGTCAATGTCTGTTTGCGACCCATTGCGGACATCCTGAAACGTCCGCTTCAGCCCATTGCCGACATATGGCATAGTCAAATGCCATAGCTAAGCCAACTAAGACCCATCGCTCACTCCGCGGATCGGTCATCGTGATCAGAAAAATCTTTGGGCGCTCCCCCTGCCGGTGCTGTGATGCCTTATCGCGGTTGTTAGATCCGTCGGCTAGAAAGTCGTCGAACCAGATAACTGTGGGTCATTTGGCCCGGGCCAGTATGCTCGGCGACATCTTCGGCAGATAAGAGGGCCTAGGATTGGAGCAGGCACATGGAATCGAAGGGGCTCAAGCGGGCACTGGCGATCGTATTTGCGCTGTCGTCGTTTCTGATTAGTTCTCCAAGCGCCGGTGCGCCAGTGTCTCTGCGACTGTTCGCAGAACAAGAGCTCCGGTTGGCAACTATCGCATATAGCATAAGCACGGCCACGGCCGCCGAGTGTCGCGATCCCCAGGTGGTTACGGGATTGTTGCTGCACGACCTCAGCGCCTACGATCGCCGTGTGCGCCTGCCCATAAGTCACGCCTTTTCCCTCAACACTGGAATTGGCGTGATTCAGATCGTCTCGGGCAGCGCAGCGGATCGCGCTGGGCTGCAGATCGATGATGAAATTCTCAGCGTGGGCGGTATCAGCGTTGAGGATGTGGGAGCTATTAGCCAGCGGCGGAAGTCATACCGCAGGGTAAAAGAGTTCACGAGAGTCCTAACGTTAGCCCTCAGAGATGGACCAACCCAACTAAGCGTCAGGCGTCAGGGCGCTATAGTGCAGAAGACGTTAGCCCCCCAGCTTGGATGCGGGGGAGAAATCTCACTGCTAAGATCGAAAAAGTTCAACGCGTGGTCGGATGGAGATCATGTGGTCGTCTCGACATCTATGATGAAGCTAGCGCGCAGCGATGATGAGCTCGCGTTCGTCGTTGCCCACGAAATGGCTCACAATATTCTCGGGCATTCAAGTCATTCATCACGCGGCATCTTTGGCGTGAGGCTAGGCGCGAAACGACAGGAGCACGCCGCCGATTATATGGCAGTTTGGCTGATGACGGAGGGCGGCTTTAAAGCCGAGGGCGGCATTGATTTCCTGCGCTCTGCTCGGCAACGCCTTTGGTGGAATGTGTCACTGGATCACCCCGGTTTTGGTAGTCGCATTAAGAATGTCGCCGGTGTGGTAAGGTCGGCTATGGATTCACCCGTCTGGGCACTTGCGCACTCGAAGGCGCTAGGCACTGTAACAGCCGGCGTGCCCCCGGGGCACACGCAGGCGTCAGAGCCGACCCAATTCCTTTTACAACCATCCTACGGGCATCTTACGGCGGGCAACTCATTTGCTACGGAGAAACAGTCCGCTAGTACCGGTGTTCCAAAGCTCGCTGGCGCAAGTCTGGATGAGGTGTCTGCGCCGGAGACTAATAGCTCGCCAAGTTCGTTTGCCAGCGACGGCGACTGCAGCGGACGCCAGCGCTACCACGGAGCGATAAGTATGATGGGCGAGTGACACCTTCCTCGCTAAACGATTCTGGACCTCCTGAATCGGCGATCCGACTGGCGTTCCTGCGGCGAGCTGTGCTGGGCCAGCGCACCTGCGTGTCACTGGGCTCACACCATTCTCAGCGTTGCGTTGGAGATGGCTTTGATCCGATACATCTCTTTGTCCGCACGCTCGAGGACGGCTTGGGCCGTGTCTCCGGGACGGATTACTCCAACGCCGACTGCGATGCTAAGCGGCACGCGCACGCTGCCGACGCAAATCTCGCACTCGTCGACGGTTTCAACGATTCGCAGCGCCATTCGCCACGCGCTTAACTCGTCGGCATTCTCGAGCAGGATACCGAACTCGTCCCCGGCGAAGCGCGACACAAGATCGTCTTGGCGAACGGTCGCGACGAGCAATCGCGCGACTTTCACCAGCGCCGTGTCACCGGCGTTATGGCCCAGGCGATCGTTGATTGCTTTGAGACCGTCGACATCGAGAAACAGCACAGCCGCGGCGAGGTTTTGCTCCCGCACGCGGGCAATGGTTGACTCAAGTTTGGACAGAAACCGGCGTCGATTTGGGAGATTGACCAACGGATCAACATGGGCCTCGCGGTCGAGCGCAACGATCCGCGCCGCGCTTCCTTCCAGCGCACTGCGAAGCAGCGCGATCTCCTCGAGCAAGGCCGCGTTCTCCATTGAAGTCGCTGCGTCACGATCATCATTGGCTGCTTCGTCACTGCGCAATGCGAGTCGCTCCATATGTGGCGGAAGAGCATAGCAGCAAATTGAATTGCGTAAAAACTGAGTAGTATGGGTCAAGTCCCTCGCTGGCAGGCTTAGCGCATAAGGCTCACTCGAACGTTCACCGTGGGCGAGCGACACTGCACGCGCGCCAGCCAAACAACGATGGTTTCTTGTCGCGGCTGAAGCACAAGCGAGCCTTTCTCACAGGAATCCATAAGCCTGCCGGTTTTAACGGCAATCGTTAGCCTTTCCCGCCGCGGCCGTTCTTAGGACCAATCTGTGTTGCCGATGCTGACTCCGTGTCAGTACTGAATTCCACAATGTTCTAAAGATTGCGCTCCACGCGCACCCTTGCCTTGTGACTGTCCGTTTCGAGGACCTCTTCCCGCGCCTGCCGCCTTCCATTAGGGTACATTTGGTGGAGATCACGATACTTCTCGCCGCTTTGTTAGCCTCCGCGCCCGCTCCCGCCGATACCCCGCCCGTCAAGACGGGGAGCGACGCCGGGCACGAACTAAACGATTCGGCGGCGGCGCCGTTGGCCGACCAATGGAAGGTAGATGCCCCATCTATACTGGGAGAAGTCTACCATCTTGGCCACGAATGTCCTCCCGATCCTTCCTTGGTGCAAGGGCTCGAACTCGGCGCGCGCAATGGGCATCTCGACGCCCAGGCGACCCTTGGGCTTTTACTGTTCGAATGTGGCAATCGCGTCGGCAGCTTGCATTGGCTGAAGCTTGCCGCAGATGGCGGCGAGCCGCGCGCACTGCTGCAGTATGGAACGGCCTTGTTCAACGGGGAAGGAGTGGCCCGCAATGCTCCGCTCGCCTACGCGACGATCAGCCGTGCCGCCGGGCAGGGGTATGCTCCGGCCGAGATGTTACTTGCGCAGATGGATCAATTTGTCCTGCTCCAGCAGCGTAAAGAAGGCGCCTCGATACTGCTCGCTAAAACGGTAAAGCCGCTTCAGATAGCTCTGGCCGTGCCGGGAAAACCGAAAGCGCAGATTGCTCGCCTCGGCGCCGCCGCTTCGGCAGGTCGCGGAAGATGGCGCGTCCAGCTTGGGGCTTTTAGCAACCGCGGCTCCGCTCAGATTTTATACAAGCGCCTAGGCTCCACTCGAGCGCTGGCAGGCCGCCAGGCTTATTTCGTCCCGGCCGGGGCGATGACCCGGCTGCAAGTCGGTCCGTTCGGTTCTCGCGCGGCGGCCGCAGCGGCGTGCGCGTTGTTAGACGGGCAGGTTTGCTTCCCCAAGGCGGCGAAATAAGTTCGCGTTTGTCACAGGTAGTGGCGAATTTATTGAAACTGAAAGTAGCAGACATTTAGAAAAGTTAGCGAAGCCGCCGTGCGGGGCAGGTATTCTCCGTCTAATACGTGAAAAGAATGGTTGCCGGTGGCTCCAATGGTCAGGCAGTTACTGGAAAGAACTCAAAGTGATGGTTGCCTTCCAAGCGGCACGAGAAATCGGAGAATTCCTGTATTTTGGGCCGGCCGGTCAAGAAGCAAAAAAAGACGTGACGGGCATTCGCCGCTCCCGGCGGTGGTCCGCTGGCGCGAGGACGAATGCTTCGGTCTGACCTTCAACCGGCTTATCGCACTGCCCGAGCTGGTGCACTGGCTTCAGCTTGACCAAGCGCCGGCGCGGCGCACCGGAACCGACTGACGCGGCGCCCACTCAGCTGGAGCGGACGTCGGTCATCCAGCGGTCGAGCATCCGCCGCTCGTAGGTGCTGAGCGGACGGCAAGCGAGGCCCGGGCGCTTGAATTCGATCTGCTTGGGCGGGGCTGGCGTAGGCACATGGCGAAGCACGTCTTCGCTCTTGAGCGGTCGTCCGAACCGGATCCCCGCAAAATTCCCTTCGACCCACACGACGGTGCAGCGCACCCTGAGCTCATTGCGCGCGAAGAAAGCGTCGATCCCCTCGGGCGGGAAGTCCGTCGCTTCGACCAGCGCGCCGTCTTCCGAAAGATTGCGCAGACGCACGACGTGGGTCTTGCCGCCGACGATCAAATCCGCCTTGAGCAAAACCGGCGCGCGGTGGGATTTCCGGTTTTGGGGAGCGCCGCTTTGGTCCATTGGTCGGGACTAGCGCAAACGCGGTAAAATATTGCTTAAGCCAAGCGCCGGAAAAGCAGCATGAGGTTGTTGGCGGGCATTCCCCGGCGCTGCTCGAGCCTGATCCCCAAACCCGCCGCGGCAGCAGCAAATTCTTCGACCCGGCGCAGCCCCCATTGCGGATTGCGCGACCGCAAATCGGCATCGAACGCCAAATTGCTGCGGGCGGTGTCGACCCCGTCCTCGAGCCAAGGCCCGTAAAGGATGAGCGGCCCACCCGCTTCAAGCAGCCGCGCGGCGCCGGCGAGCAGGCCGAGCGCGGCCCGCCCCGGGCTGATGTGGACCATGTTAATGCTGAGCACGGCGTCAGCGCGGTCGATCGGCCAATCGCGCTGTGCCGCGTCGAGCGCGAGCGCCGGGCGCAGATTGGGCAAATTGGCCTCCTCCGCCCAAGTGGCGATCGATGCGATTGCGTCGGGATGGGCATCGCTCGGCTGCCATTCGAGTAAAGGAAACGCGCGGGCCAAATGGACCGCATGCTCGCCGCTGCCGCTCGCGACCTCAAGCACCACACCGCTCGGCGGAAGCCATTCGCGCAGCACTGCGGCGATCGGGTCGCGGTTGCGCTGCGTCGCCGGAGCATAACGGCGCGCGTCGCTCACTCCGCTGCCTGGGCCGGCTCCGCTTCGCGCCAGATCAGCACCGGCTTGCGCGCGGCGAGCGTCTCGTCGAGGCGGCGGCGCGGCGCGTAGATCGGCGCGGCCTTGAGGGTCTCGTCGCCCGCCTTGGCACGCTCGGCGATCGAGCGCAGTGCGAGGATGAACTGATCGAGCGAGGCCTTGCTCTCGGTCTCGGTCGGCTCGACCAGCATCGCGCCGTGGACTACCAAAGGAAAATACATTGTCATCGGGTGGAAGCCTTCGTCGATCAGCCCCTTGGCGAGATCGATCGTGCTGAGCCCGCCGCCGAAGCCTTTGTCCGAGAAAATAGCTTCGTGCATGCACGGCCCGCTGCCCGCGAACGGCGCGTCGAGCACATCCTCGAGGCTGCGCAAGATGTAATTGGCGTTAAGCACCGCATCCTCGGCGACCTGGGCGAGGCCATCGGCGCCGTGACTGAGAATGTAGGTGAGCGCGCGGGTGAACATGCCCATCTGCCCGTGGAACGCGGTCATCCGGCCGAAGCTGTCGGGCATTTCCACCCCCGCTTCCTCTTCCTCGATCAGCGTGACTGTCCCGTCGGCG
>JBDSTQ010000070.1:0-5544 GCA_039928195.1 Sphingomicrobium sp. | reverse complement strand
GTGGCGCAGCTGATCGTAGCTGAGGCCGAGCGCGGCGGCGGTCGCGCTCGACTGGCCCAACTGGCCCGGCTTCTCGGCGCGCGCGATGGCCGCGCTCGAGGCGTATGCGTGGCCCGGTAATGTCCGCGAATTGCGCAATGTCACCGAGCGCGCGGTCTATCGCCATGAGGATCCCGAGCGCGCGGTCGAGCAGATCGCCTTCGACCCGTTCCACTCGCCGTGGGCGCCGGGGACGCGGGGCGAAGTGTATAGCGCGCCGCCGTCGGCTGACGATGCGCCCGCGCCGCCGCCAAGCGCCGCCGCGGCGACCCTTGCCGCGCCATCGGGCGAAGGCGCGAGCGACTTCCGCTCGGCGGTCACGGCCTATGAGCGGCAGTTGCTCGAAGAAGCGCTGCAGCGCAGCCGCTTCAACCAGCGCGCGACCGCCGCCGCGCTCGGCCTCAGCTACGATCAGCTGCGCCACGCGCTCAAGCGCCACAAGCTTCAGGACAGCGGTGCCTGACTGGCTTTGAAGGTCGTTCATCGACTGGTCGAGACGCCCGTGGAACGGGCGCTAAAAAAGGCGTATTGCGAAATGGCTAGATGGATGGAGGCTTCACATGAAGATTCTAATTCTCGCCGCCGGAACCGCGCTTGCGCTGCTCCCGCTTTCCGCTGCCCAGGCCGGGATCCTGACGATCGGCCAGGGCTTCGCCCGATCCTGCTACGAATCGTCCGAAGCGCAGGTCTCGACGCCAGCAGCGATCGAGGCGTGCAACCGCGCCTTTTCGGAGCAGGCGCTCGACTTGCACGATGAAGTCGCGACGCATGTGAATCGCGGCATCCTCCATTATCTGTCGGGCAATCTGACCGCGGCCAACCATGATTATGACGCCGCGATCGCGCTCAACGCCAATGAGGCCGAGGCCTGGCTCAACAAGGGCATGGCTGCATTGAAGGCGCGCAATTCGCCCGCCGCCGCTCCGATGTTCGATCGCGCGCTGGCGCTTAACACCGTACGTCCGGCACTGGCCTATTACGGCCGCGCGATTGTCAATGAAGACACCGGCAACGTTCGTCAGGCCTATGCCGACTTGCAGCGCGCGCGCGATCTTGAGCCGCGCTGGGCACTGCCGGGCGAGGAACTCAAGCGCTACATCGTCCGCAACTGAAGGTCAGACCAGCGCCCTTAATGGGCGTTGGTCATCGCCAGCAGCATCGGGATCGACAGCATCGTATTGACCCGCGAGGTGATCATCGCGGCCCGCGCCGACTTCGCCTTGGCGGCATCGTCGGCCTCGACCAGGCCGAGGGCGCGCTTCTGGTTGGGCCAGATGATGAACCACACATTGAACGCCATGATCAGCGCGAGCCACATCCCGATGCCGATCAGCCGCGCTTCGGGCTGAAGCGTCAGTCCTTCGATCAGCTCGCCATACGACCAGGCGAGCAGCGCCCCGGTGAGCACGGTGAACGCCGCGCCCCAGCGGAAATAGAAAAGGGCATTGGGCGCGATATATTTGCTCACCCCCGGCTTAAGTTCGGCCGGGATCGTCGGCATCGTCGGGATTTGGACGAAGTTGAAATAATAAAGCAGGCCGATCCACACCACGCCGAAGAACACGTGGAGCCATTGCAGCATGCCGTTGTGCATCCCGAGCGGCGGCGCGTAGCCGGCGTTCGGAAACACCGCGAGCAGCACCGCGAGCGCGAGCCCGGCGATCAGCACCACGTTCAGATTTTCGAACATCTTGCCCATGATTGTCCCCCTTCACGGCAGCGTATGATTGGAGATGGCTTATGGCGCGAATTCGACGGGCCGCAAGCTTGTGCCGATAAATCACGGAGCCGGGGGCGGCGCGGTTCGTTGAGCGCTTGTCCAAGGAGACCAGTGACCATGCCCTTCCAGCTTCCCAACCTGCCTTTCGACCGTAGCGCGCTGGCCCCGCACATGTCGGCGGAAACGCTCGAATTCCATCACGGCAAGCATCATCATGCCTATGTCACCAAGACGAATGCGCTGATTGGCGACGCCCCCGATCTCGCCGGCGCGGCGCTAACCGAAGTGGTGCGAAAAGCCAAGCAGGCGGGCAATGCCAAGCTGTTCAACAATAGCGCGCAGCTGTGGAACCACAGCTTTTTCTGGCAATGCCTCGCCCCGGCCGCAGGGCAGAAGCCGTCGGGCAAGCTCGCGACGCTGATCGCCGACGGCTTTGGCAGCGAGGCGGCGATGCTCGAGAAATTGCAGACCGAAGCGGTCGATCATTTCTCCAACGGCTGGGCATGGCTGGTGCTCGACCGCGGTAGCTTGCGGATCACTTCGCTGCACGATGCCGACACCCCGCTCGCGCACGACGGGATGGTGCCTTTGTTCACCCTCGATGTGTGGGAACATGCGTATTACATCGATTATCGCAACGAGCGCCCGAAGTTCGCCACGTCGGTGCTGTCGAACATCGTCAATTGGGAGTTCGTCGCGCAAAATCTCGACGGCAAGGGCTTCGACCGCGCCGACCAGGACGGCGCTGCGGCGCGCTCGCCCGAGCTTACTGCTTGAGCCGGTAGCCCGAGCGGAACATCCACGCGATCAGCGCCATGCACAGGGCGTTGATCGCGAGCATGACCGCGACGCTTGACCACACGGGCACGTCGGCGATCGAGTAAAAGCTCCAGCGGAAGCCGCTGACGAGGTGCACGATGGGATTGAACTTGGTCACCGTGCGCCACGGTTCGGCGAGCGTGCCGACCGAGTAAAAGGCGCCGCCGAGGAAGGTCAGCGGGGTGATCACCAGCATCGGCACGATCTGCAACTGCTCGAAATTCTTCGCCCACACCCCGATCGCGAAACCGAGCAGACAGAATGCGGTGGTGATCCCGATCAGAAACAGGATCATCGCCAGCGGATGATCGACCCGCACGGGGACGAATAACAAGGCGGTGGCAAGCGTCACCAGCGCCAGAATGAGCGACTTGGTCGCGGCCGCGCCGACATAAGCGAGAACCGCCTCGAAGCTCGAGATCGGGGCTGACAGCAGTTCGTAGATCGTGCCGGTAAACTTCGGAAAATAAATACCGAAACTGGCGTTGAAGATCGATTGCATGAACACGGACAACAATGTCAGGCCAGGCACGATGAAGGCGCCGAAACTGACCCCGTCCATCGGCGTCATACGGCTTCCGAGCGCCGATCCGAACACCACGAAATAGAGTGCGGTGGTGATCACCGGGGTGATCAGGCTCTGCCACAAGGTCCGCCCCCAGCGCGCCATTTCAAAACGATAGATCGCCGAAATGCCGTTGACGTTCATGCCGTCACCTTGGGCGCGTGAACCAGTTCGACGAAAATGTCCTCGAGGCTCGATTGCTCGGTCGACAGATCCTTGTAACCCAGGCCGAGCTCGGACATCCGCGCCATGAGCGAGGCGATCCCCGTGCGCTCGGCGTGGCTGTCGAATCGGTAGCATAGCACGTGGCCGTCATCCTCGAGCACGACGCCCCATTCGCCAAGCTCGGCCGGCACCGCGGCTAACGGCTCAGCGAGCGTGACCTTGAGCGTTTTCTTGCCGAGCCGCGCCATCAGCGCTTTCTTGTCCTCGACCGCAACCAGCTCGCCGCCGCGGATCACGCCGACGCGGTCGGCCATTTCTTCGGCTTCCTCGATGTAATGCGTGGTCAGAATGATCGTCACGCCGTCGTCGCGGAGCTTGCGCACCATATCCCACATGTCGCGGCGCAGCTCGACGTCCACGCCCGCGCTGGGCTCGTCAAGAAACAGGATATCGGGTTCGTGGCTCAGTGCCTTGGCGATCATCACGCGGCGTTTCATCCCGCCCGACAGAAAGCGCATTTCGCTCGCGCGCTTGTCCCACAGCGACAGCCGCTTGAGCAAAGCTTCGACCTTCGCCGGGTCGCGAGGTTTGCCGAACAGCCCGCGCGAGAAGGTTACGGTGCGCGTCACGCTTTCGAACGCCTCGGTGGTCAGCTCCTGGGGGACGAGGCCGATGCGGCTGCGCGCATGGCGGAAATCGCTCTGCCAGTTCTTGCCGTCGACGAGCACTTCGCCGCTGGTCGGGGTGACGATCCCGCAGACGATGTTGATCAGCGTCGTCTTGCCCGCGCCATTGGGCCCGAGCAGCGCAAAAATCTCGCCGCGACGGACATCGAGGTCGACCGATTTCAGCGCTTCGACCCCGGTGCCATATTCCTTGCGCAGCTTCCGGATCGACAGAATGGTGGCGCTCACTCGATCGGCCCCGGTTCGGCCGGCACCGCGTCGTCGCGCATCAGCCCGTGGCGCAGCAGCATCGGCACGTTGGCGGCGGCGAACAGGAAGGTGAGGGGGAGCGCGCCCCACAGCTTGAACCCGACCCAGAATTCGGTCGAGCTGTTGCGCCATACCGCTTCATTGAGCACCGCCATGAAAGCGAAGAAGATCGCCCAGTTGCGCGTCAGCTTCAGCCAACCCGGGGCATCGAGCCCGGGATAGGTCGAGCCGAGCACATTCTTGAGCAGCGGCCGCCCGGTGGCGATACCGAAGCCGAGCAGTCCCGCGACCAGCGCATAATAGACCGTCGGCTTCATTTTGATGAAGGTTTCGTCGTGGAGCCAGATGGTCAGCCCGCCGAGCATCACCACCATCACCCCCGAAAACCACAGCAAGGGCGAGATGCGCCGGTAGCGGATCGCCGAGAACAGCATCGCGGCGAGCATCGCGACGATGAACGCGCCGGTGGCGACGAAAATCCGCGCGACGTCGGGCACCGGCGCAAGGAAATTGGTGAGGAAAAAGACCAGCAGCGGCCCGAGGTCGATCAGCAGCCTGGCGCCGCCCTGCGGCTCAGCGCGCACTGGTCTCTTTGGGGTGTTCATTCGGGCGGCAAGCCGGCGATCGCGCGGGCGACCGCGCGCGGATCGAACGGGCGCAGATCCCCGGCCTGCTCGCCGACCCCGATGGCGTGGATCGGAAGCCCGAACTTCTCCGCCGCCGCGACGAGGATGCCGCCGCGCGCGGTCCCGTCCAATTTGGTCATGATCAGCCCGGTCACACCCGCGCTCTCGCGGAACACCTCGACTTGGGCAAGGGCATTCTGGCCGGTGGTCGCGTCGAGCACGAGCAGGACGTCGTGCGGCGCTTCGGGGTTAAGGCGCCCAAGCACGCGGCGGATCTTGGTCAGTTCGTCCATCAGATGAGTCTTGTTCTGCAGCCGCCCGGCAGTGTCGACGATGAGTACGTCGATACCCTGCTCGGTCGCTTGGCGGACCCCGTCGAACACGATCCCCGCGGCGTCGCCGCCTTCTTTGCCGACAATCACCGGCGCGCCGATGCGGGTCCCCCAGATTTGCAATTGCGCGATCGCCGCCGCGCGAAAAGTGTCCCCGGCGGCGAGCAGGACGCCATAGTCCTGCTCCTTGAGCCACGCCCCAAGCTTGCCGATCGTGGTCGTCTTGCCCGACCCGTTGACACCGATCACCAGCAATACGTGCGGGCGTGGAAAGCCCCATATTTCGAGTGGCTTGGCGACCGGAGCTAGAATCGCCTCAATCTCTTCGGCAAGGATCGAGCGG
>JBDSTQ010000069.1:0-8307 GCA_039928195.1 Sphingomicrobium sp. | reverse complement strand
ACTGCGGCGCGGCGGGTTCGAGGTTACGCTGCCCGACGGCGCGCGGCGCGCGATCGGCTTCCATCGTCCTGGCCCGGTCGCCACCGTCCACATCCATCACTGGATGGCGCTGGTGCGGCTGGCGAAGTCGGGCTCGCTCGGCTGGTACAAAGCATGGGCCAAGGGCGAATGTTCAAGCCCCGACCTCGTCGCTCTGTTCGAATTGTTCAGCCTCAACGCGGTTGCGCTCGGCGACGCCGCGCGCGCCAAGGGTCCGTTCCGCTGGATCAATCGCGCCGCCCATGCCGCGCGCGACAATAAAGTGCCCAAGGCGCGCGCCAACATCGCCGCGCATTACGACCTCGGCAACGATTTCTACGCCGCCTGGCTCGACGAGACGATGACCTACTCGTCGGCGCGATTTGCCGACGGGGATGGGCTGGATGAGGCGCAACACCGCAAGATCGAACTTCTCCTCGATCGCCTCGCGCTCAAGCCCGGCGACCGTTTGCTCGAAATCGGCTGCGGCTGGGGTAGCCTCGCCATCGCCGCCGCCCGGCGCGGCGCCAAAGTCGTCGCGCTGACCCTGTCGACCGAGCAAAAGGCGTGGGCCGACGCGCGCATCGCCGAGGCCGGCCTTGCCGACCGCATCGACATTCGCCTTCAGGATTACCGCGATACCCACGGCGCGTTCGACGCCATCGCCTCGGTCGAGATGGTCGAAGCGGTCGGGGTGCGCTGGTGGGGCGCGTATCTCGACGCGATCGCACGCAATCTCAAGCCCGGCGGGCGCGTGGCGCTGCAATATATCAGCATCGATCACGCCTTGTTCGAGCGCTACTCGCGTAATCCCGACTTCATCCAGACCTACATATTTCCCGGCGGAATGCTGCTCGACGAACCGCGCTTCGCCGCATTGGCGGTCGAGCGCGGACTGTCGTGGCAGGACCGCGACGCGTTCGCCGGCGATTATGCCGAAACCCTGCGGCTATGGCGCGGGCGCTTCGACGCGGCGGTCGCGCGCGGCGATCTGGCGGGGTTTGCGCCCGCCTTCCATCAATTGTGGCGATACTATCTGATGTATTGCGAGGGCGGCTTTCGCGGCGGCGCGATCGACGTCGCGCAAGTCACCTTGGTCAAAGGCTAAAGCCCCGCTTCGACCGCGATCCGGATCGCTTCGGCCGAGGTCGCGACGCCGAGCCGCTCGAGCAGCAAAGCGCGGTGCATCTTGACCGTCTTCTCGCTGATCTTGAGCTCCCACGCGGTCTGCTTGTTGAGCAGGCCGCGCGCCATGCAGCCAAGCACTTCGCGCTGTCGCCGCGGCAGATCGGCGACTCGCGTCGCGGCCTGCTCGCGGCGGTTGGCGAGCGGGTCGAGACGATCGTCGCCGAGGTCGACCTGGCTGCCGAGGAACCAGGCGAGCGTGCCGTCGGTGTCGAACAGCGGCGTGATCATCACCCCGTTGCGAAAGACCGAGCCGTCGGCGCGGTAGTTGAGGATGTCGACCAGCACCGGGCGCCGCGCGGCGATCGCCTGGCGGATCCGCTCGGTGGTCGCGGGGTCGGTCTTGTCGCCGGTGAGAAAACGGCAGTTGCGCCCGATGATCTCGCGCTCGGCATAGCCGGTCAGCGCGCAGAATTGGTCGTTGACCAGCTCGAGCGGATTGTCGGGAAGGCGCGGATTGCTGACCACCATCGCCATCGGGCTGATGCCGATCGCTTCGATCAATTTTTCGTCGTCGAGCCCAGGCACGAACGCAGGTTAGCTGAAAAGAGTTGATCCCGCGAGAGCGGACTCTCGCTAAGCCGTCAGGTCAGGCATCGAGGCGCACTCGCTCGCCCGTCGCCGCGTCGCCCTGAAGCCGCGTGACGATAGCGTCGGCGACCGCTTCGGGCGGTTTGACGCTGTCGGGCTCCTCGCCGGGAAAGGCGAGCTGACGCATCCGTGTCCGCGTCGCGCCCGGGTCGATGATGTGGACCGTCATGCGGCGGGTATGTTCGGTCTCGTCGGCATAAGCACCGAGCAAAGTTTCAAGCGCTGCCTTGGACGCGCCGTACGCGCCCCAGAACGCGCGCGGCGCCGCGCCGACCGAGCTGGTCAGCGCGACGATCTCGGCCTTGTCGGCGCGGCGCAGCAAAGGGTCGAACGCCGCGAGCATTGCCTGGTTGGCGAGCAGATTGAGGCTCAGCAGCCGCGAGAATTCCTTGGGGTCGATGTCCTGCACCGGGGTCAGCGTGCCGAGCATCGCGGCGTTGAGGACGAGGATGTCGAGCTTGTCCCAGCGTTCGCCGATCGCGGTCGCCAATTTGCCGATCGATTCGCCCTCGGTGAGGTCGAGCGGCGCGATCGTCGCGCTCCCGCCCGCGGCGTCGATCCGCTCTTCGACCTCCTCCAGCCCCTTGGTCGTGCGCGCGACGAGGATGACATGCGCCCCCGCCGCCGCCAACGCTGCGGCGGTCGCCGCGCCAATCCCGCGGCTGGCGCCAGTGACGAGGGCAAGTTTGCCGGCAAAGGGTTTGGGCGTGGCGGTCATGGTCTGCGCCCTAGAATGTCGGACGCACAATGAAAACCGTTCGTCCTGAGCGAAGCGCAGCATAGTCGAAGGGCGCTAGCGTGGACGCCCTTCGACTTCGCTCAGGACAAACGGAAGTACGAAGTCCTACCTACTCGCCACCAGCGACAGCGCTGCCGGTCCGTCTTTCTCAACCAGATCGGTCAGCATGGTCGGATAATTGCCGGTGAAGCAGGCGTCGCAGCGCTGCGGCTGGGCATTGTCGCGCTCCTGGCCGAGCGCGCGGTAGAGGCCCTCGATCGAGATGAAGGCGAGGCTGTCGGCGTTGATATAATCGCGCATCTGCTCGACGCCCATTTGCGCAGCGAGCAATTTGGCGCGTTCGGGCGTGTCGACGCCATAGAAACAGCTGTAGCGCGTCGGCGGTGAAGCGATCCGCATATGCACTTCCTTGGCCCCGGCATCGCGCATCATCT
Organism: Sphingomicrobium sp.; assembly: GCA_039928195.1. Lineage (GTDB taxonomy): Bacteria > Pseudomonadota > Alphaproteobacteria > Sphingomonadales > Sphingomonadaceae > Sphingomicrobium. The sequence goes on along the minus strand of JBDSTQ010000069.1, from coordinate 5,340 downwards.
GGACCAATTTGACCGAGGTCGTCCCGCGCACGATCGAATCGTCGATCAGCACGATCTTCTTGCCGCCGACCAGCGCCGAATTGGCGTTATGCTTCAGTTTGACGCCGAGGTGGCGCACTTCCTGGCTCGGCTGGATGAAGGTCCGCCCGACATAGTGCGAGCGGATGATCCCGAGTTCGAACGGAATGCCGCATTCCTGGCTGAAGCCGATCGCCGCGGGGACTCCGCTGTCGGGCACCGGGACGACATAATCGACCTCGACCGGCGCTTCGCGCGCGAGCTCGGCGCCGATATTCTTGCGCACTTGATAGACTGAGCTCCCTTCGGCGATCGAATCGGGGCGCGAGAAATAGACATGTTCGAAGATGCACGGGCGCGGGGACGCGTCGTCGAACGGGCGGAACGAGCGGATCCCGCTGTCATTGACCTGGATCATCTCGCCCGGCTCGACATCGCGCAAATAGCTTGCGCCGATGACGTCGAGCGCGACGCTCTCGGATGCGAAGATCGTCGCTTCGCCAAGCTTGCCCATGACCAATGGCCGGAAGCCGAGGGGATCGCGTACCGCAACCAGCCCGTCGTCGGTCAGCACGACCAGCGAATACGCGCCTTCAACCTGCTTCAGCGCGTCGGTCAGCCGGTCGAGATTGGTCGTGCATTGCGAGGTCGCGACAAGGTGGATGATCACTTCGGTGTCGCTGGTCGACTGAAAGATCGAACCGCGGCGGTTGAGCGTGCGGCGGAGCTTCATCGCGTTCGTGAGATTGCCGTTGTGCGCGACCGCGAAGCCGCCTTGCGCCATATCCGCGAACAATGGCTGGACGTTGCGCAGCGCGGTCTCGCCGGTGGTCGAGTAGCGGACGTGGCCGATGCCCGCGCGCCCGGCGAGCTTGCGGATGATGTCGTCCTTGTCGAAATTGCCCGCGACATGGCCCATCGCGCGATGCGAATGGAAATGCTTGCCGTCGAAGGTCGTAATCCCCGCCGCTTCCTGTCCGCGATGCTGGAGCGCGTGGAGGCCGAGCGCAACGAAGCCCGCGGCATTGTCGCCCGCCCACACGCCGAAAATCCCGCATTCCTCGCGCAATTTATCGTCGTCGAACGGATTGGTCGTCAGCAGGTCCATCGTGTTTCCCGTGGGTCCGCGGCGGTGAGCCAGCCATATAGTAAGGCCGGGCACCTTTGTCGCCCACAGCTGAACGATCGGTGAAATCTTTACCGCTTACCCTTTGTAAAGCGCCGGATACTGTCGCTTCAGCGCTGCTACCTTGGGCCGGTCGTTGACCAGGATGTACGGGTGGAACGGGTTGCGCCGCGCGAAATCCTGGTGCGACGATTCGGCTGTGAAAAACGGCCCGCTCTCGATCTTGGTGGCGATGCGTTTGCCGCCGCCCGAGAGCCGCGCGATGAACGCCTTGGCCGCGGCCGCCTGCGCCGGCGATTGCGGGAAAACCGCCGAGCGGTAGCTGGTCCCGCTGTCGGGGCCCTGGCGATTGAGCTGGGTGGGGTCGTGCGCGACGGTGAAATAGATTTGCAACAGCCGCGCATAGCTCACCTGCCTGGGGTCGAAATTGATCCGCACCGCCTCTGCATGGCCGGTCCGCTCGCTGCTCACCGCGTCATAGTTGGCGTCGCGCTTCGACCCTCCGGCATAGCCCGAGGTGACGTCGCTGACGCCCTTCACATGTTCGAATACCGCTTCCATTCCCCAGAAGCAGCCGCCGGCGAGCACCGCCGTTTCGGCCTGCGCGGGAGTGGCGGCGACCAGCCCGCACGCGGCGGCGGTCAGAATCACGATACGCTTCATCCAAAATCTCCTTGGGGACAGCCAATATACGCGCCGCGGTGAACGCCGGATGCACGCCAATGGCCAGATTGACGCCGCCGTTCCCGCGCCCAATAGCCATGCTCACGCCCTTAAGGAGTCGCCGCCCGTGCCCATCTATCGCGCCCCCGTGTCCGAAACCCGCTTCGTCCTCGAGCAGGTGCTCGGCCTCGACAAATATTCCAATCTTCCCGGCTTCGCCAATGCGACCCCCGATCTGGTCGAGGCGATCCTCGAGGAATCGGGCAAATTCGCCGCCGAAGTGCTCCAGCCCCTGAACCGTGTCGGCGACGAACATGGCTGCAAGCGCGCCGATGACGGCTCGGTGACCGCGCCGCCGGGCTTCAAGGAAGCCTACGACCAGTTTCGCGCCGCCGGCTGGCCGACGCTCACCGCGCCCGAGGAATTTGGTGGGCAGGGGCTGCCCCACGTCGTCGGCACCGCGGTCGACGAATATATCCTCTCCGCCAATCAGGCGTTCGAAATGTACAACGGCCTGACCAACGGGGCGATCGCCGCGCTGCTGGTCAAGGCATCGGACGAGTTGAAGGCGCGCTTCGTGCCCAAAATGGTGACCGGCGAGTGGACCGGCACGATGAACCTGACCGAGCCGCATTGCGGCACCGATCTCGGCCTGCTCAAGACCCGTGCCGAGCCGCAGGACGACGGCAGCTACAAGATCAGCGGGACCAAGATCTTCATTTCCTCGGGCGAGCATGACTTGTCCGAAAACATCATCCATCTGGTCCTCGCCAAAATCGCCGGCGCGCCCGACACGGTCAAAGGCATTTCTTTGTTCGTCGTCCCCAAATTCCTCGTCAACGACGACGGCAGCCTGGGCGCGCGCAACCCGCTGTCGTGCGGCGCGCTCGAGAAAAAGATGGGCATCCACGGCAATTCGACCTGCGTGATGAATTATGACGGCGCCACCGGCTGGCTTGTCGGCGAGCCCGAAAAGGGCCTCGCGGCGATGTTCATCATGATGAACGCGGCGCGCCTCGGCGTCGGCCTGCAGGGCGTCGCGCAGGGCGAGGTCGCGTATCAAAACGCGGTCGCTTACGCCAAGGACCGCCGCCAGGGCCGCGCGCTCAATCCCGCCGCGCGCGAGGACGGCGCCAAGGTCGACCCGATCATCGTTCACCCCGACGTTCGCCGCATGCTGATGCAGATGAAGGCGTGGAATGAATCGGCGCGCGCTCTGATCCTGTGGGGCGCGCTCCAGGTCGATCTCGCGCACCGTTCGCAGAGCGAGGAGGAGCGTCAGACCGCCGACGATCTGGTCGGGCTGCTGACCCCGGTGATGAAGGGCTACCTGACTGACAAGGGGTTCGAGGCGACCGTGCTCGCGCAACAAGTGCTCGGCGGCCATGGCTACATCCGCGAACATGGCCTCGAACAATTTGTGCGCGATGCGCGCATCGCCCAGATTTACGAAGGCACCAACGGCATTCAGGCGATGGACCTGGTCGGGCGCAAGCTGCCGCGCGAAGGTGGCCGCGCGGTCCGTGCCTTCCTCCAGCTCGTCGCCAGCGACATTGCCGAAGCCAAGTCTGCGGGCGATCCCGCGGGCGTCGGCGCCGCGCTCGAAGCCCCGCTCGCCGATCTCCAGGCGGCGACGATGTGGCTGGCGACCAACGCCATGGCCGATCCCGATCAGGCCGGCGCGGGGGCCTATGCGTATATGGAACTGATGGGCCTCGTCGCTTTGGGCTGGATGTGGCTCAAAATGGCCGCGGCGTCGACGCGCCTGCTCGGTCAAGGCGACAAGGCGTTCCACGAGGCCAAACTTGTTACCGCGGCATTCTACGCCACCCGCGAACTGCCGCGCTCAAGCGGACTCCGCCGCGAGATCGAAGCCGGCGCCGAAACCCTCATGAAACTCCCCGAGGAAGCGTTTTAACGCAGCTCAAAATGAACAAATCAGGAGAGCAGCGGGCTGACAAAGCGTCAGACGACTTTTGGGCTCGGGGCGTGTCATGCACCCTGTCCGTTCGAGCCTTGATCTCTGCTGCCGAGCGAGAAAGCGAGCATTTACCGGCTGAACTTCAAGAGCGGAAAGTCTTTAACGGCCAGTACTCAGCCGCAATGCACCTCCTGATAGGTTATGCCTTTGAGTTGCTGCTAAAATCGGCCCTCATCTTGCACGGCGGAAGTACGATGGACGCGCGAGATACGGTAGGACACGATTTGGTAAAGGCTTTAGATTGTGCGGAGCAGCAAGGCTTTTCCCACGGAATTAGCGAGTTGCGATGGGTGGTTTCCCATTTGCGAGAGTCTCATCTCAAAAATGCTTTCCGTTACGGTGGCTCAGACCAATTAGAGTTGCCCACCTTGGAAGCGTCCATACCCGTGTTGGAGCGGTTGGTGGTAGCACTAGGACACGCGTTGGCACCTGGCTGGCAGCACGGTGGACCAGCCTCCAAGTAACACTTCGCTATGAAAGTTCGTCAGACCGTTTAGCTTACGACATGAATGTGCCTGAGTGAACAAGAGTATGAAACCGGCAAAAAAAGCAGCGGCCGCCCAGCCTAAGCCGGACGGCCGCTCCTCACCCCTGAAACAATAACAGTGGGATTATTGGTAATCAGCGGTGAGATCGAATTGCGCGCTGTACAGACCGTTGGCCTGATTGGCCGCGATGTCGAAGTCGCCGCCGACATAGACGGTGAATTCGCCGGTCGTGCCGATCGTGCGCGTGACACCGCCGGCATCGAGCGCCAGCAGCGCCGGGATATTGTTGCTGCCGCTGCTGAGCACGCCGGCCGCCGGCTGACCGAGCGTCAGCTGGACGATCTGATCGGCTTCGCCGAGACCGCTGAACTTGGCCGGCTGGAACGTGCCGGGCAGGCCGACAACACCGCCGGTAAACGACCGCGCGCCGCTGTCGGCGTCGATCGATACCGTCCCGCTCAACAGAGCGCTTCCGGCGACGGTGCCGAAATCGAGGTCGTCGACCTTGGTCAGAGTCAGCGACTGCAGAACGACGCCCCTGGCTTCGGCGGTTTCGGTGGCCTTGGCGGCGGCGGCAAATGCCGGCGACGCGGTAACGACAGTGGCGGCGAGGGCCGCGAGTGCAAGAGTAAGACGCATGATGTTCATCCCCACATTCCAATTGAGAAGGCGGCTTATGCGGCGCTCGCCTCAATATGCGTTGAAGGCTTGTGGTTGCGGAAATCTTTACCATGAAAATTGACGATCAACGCGCCCGCTACCGTCACGGTAAAAGGGCTGCCCGCGCCATTCGGGCGCGGTTCACAAGCCTCGGGCTAACGGGTCGAGGCCCGCCCCGTAACTCACGCCGCATTCGCGCGTTGAGGGTATCCACGACGCGACCACTGGAGATTGAATGAGCAAGATCAGCTTTCCGCGCCGCACCCGGGCGCTCGGCGCTTTCGGCCTGGCCGGTGCCGCGCTCGTCGCCGTAACAATGGGCGCGCCGCTTGGCTTCACGCCCACGCCGGCGATTGCCGCCGCGCCCTCGTTCGGCGGTGAAATCGCCGAATTCTACCGCGCTC
>JBDSTQ010000068.1:0-4558 GCA_039928195.1 Sphingomicrobium sp. | reverse complement strand
ATCCACGCTTGATGATCCATCGGCCGATCGATCGCGCGACCGCCGCCGCCAACCGTCATTGCAGCGCCGCGAGCTGCGTCTGGCTGCTCGGATCGAGGTAGCTGATGGTGATCGGAACCGAGCGCGGGAGCTGGATGCTTTCTTCGGGGGCCGACGCCGCGGGCGGGTCCTTGCCGAGCAGCCACCGCGCCAGCCGCTGCGCGTCCTCCAGGCGAACACAGCCGTGGCTGAGGTTGCGCGCGTCCTGCGCGAACAGCTCCTTCTTGGGCGTATCGTGAAGATAGATGCCGTCGCCGTTGGGCAGGTCGAACTTGTATCGGCCGAGCGAATTGGCGGGGCCCGGCCGCTGGCGAACGTAGACTTTGGCGGTGCCCGCGGCGACCGCAGTCCAGTCGACGCTGTCCGGCGTAAGCACCTGCGCGTCGCGCGCGAAGGCGGAGACGACCTCATAGCCACGCTCGGTGAGATAGGTCGGTCCGTCCTTGAGCACGCGTGCGGCGACCAGCGACCGCGTGAGGTCGGCGGGAACATGCCAATAAGGGTTCAGAGTCTCATAAATGAGGATGCTCTTGAGCTCGGGTGTCGGGGTTTCGGGCTTACCGACGATCACCCGCATCGAATCCTGCACGCGGCCGCTCTCGATCATATACAGCCGCGCGGACCGCGCATCGACCAGCACAAACGGACCGTGCCGCGGGATTTGCGCGCTGGCGACCGAATCGATGTACAGCTGCGGCGCAATCGCGCCGGCGATCGGCCCGAGCGGCGGGTAGTATAGGACAAACCCGCAAGCGCCCGCGCCAACGGCGAGAATCGCCGCGCCGGCAATCGCGAACCTGCGATTATGCGAGGAACTCATGGTCATCGTGCATCCCCCAAGGCCGCCACTACCATGAAGCCCGCCGCGTGGCCAATCATCGGCGCGCATCCGCCGGGTTCGTCGCCCGCCCGGCCGCCTCCGCAGCTCCGCCGCTTTACCCGAACAACATCGGCTTCAGGACCATCGCCAGCCCGATCATGCTCATGGCATAAACGATCGTGCGCACGACCCGCACGCCGGCGGCGTAGAGCGGCAAATAAGCAACCCGCGCGCCGAGCCAGATCCAGCCGCCGAGCATGGTCCACTGGTTCGTCCGCTGCGCAATCACCACCCCGAGCAGCGCGACCACCGCGATCGGGAAGGTCTCCTGGAAATTGGCCTGCGCGCGCATCGTCCGCCCGGTCATCGCGTTGGGCGGCGGCAGCGCTTCGTCGCGCGCGCCCATGTTCCATTTGCGGCCATATTGCGCGGTCTTGAACTGGCCCGCGACGACGATGTGGACGAACAGCAGCAGCGCCCCGAGCGCGAGGATTGTGAGTTCGGTCGGCATGTCGGTGTCCCCTGTTGCGGCCGGCGGGCGTGACGGACAGTGCGGCGCGCCGGTCCGGCGCGCAAGCCGATCCGGGCTCGCGCCACTTTGACATCGGTCAAAGCGCACCGCCGATGGGCGGTCTAGCCACGCTCCAACCAAGGAGCTTGACCATGACCCGCCGCATCGCCCAGCAGATACTCACCGCCACCGCGGAAATCGTCGCGCCGCCGGTATCGCGTGCCTGCACCGACCACAGCTTTGAACTGCCGACCGGAATTTATCTGGTGATGGCGCTGCTGTTCGCGGGGTCGATCGCGGTTCTGGCGATCGCGTTCCGCAGCGACATGGCACTGCCCTACGCGATCGTGTTCGCGTTCCTCATTGCCTTTTTCGCGATCCCGACGATTTTCGTCAGGACAAGCCCGCGCGATGGCGCCGCACCGCTCGGCTGGAGCGACTTCCGCGCCACCGGCATCGCCACCGCCACCGGCCGCACCGGCGCTCTCGAGGCGACCACTTTGGTCCTCATCCTCCCGGTCCTGCTGATGGTGTGGGCAATCGCCATCGCAATCATCGCCGCGACGGTCGGCTGATCACGCGGCCAGTGTCCCCAGGCGCGCGGCATCTTCAAGCTCGATGCCGCGCGCACCCTTGCGCTTGATCACCCCGTCCGCTTCCAGCTTGGTCAGCTGGCGGCTGACGGTCTCGATAGTCAGCCCGAGCAACGCGGCGATTTCCCCGCGCGTCAGCACCAGATCGAACTCGCGCGCCGGATGGCATTCGGCGTCATTGGCCGCCCGCGCCAGCGCCATCAGCAGGCCGGCAACGCGCTGGCCCGCGCTGCGCCCGGCGACCGCGGCCATCAGCTGGCGATTGTCGGTCAGCGCCTGCGACGAGCGTCGCAGCATAGCCTGGCCGAACGCGGGAAAGCGGTCGATGGCCTGCTCATATTTGTCGCGCGGAAACAGGCAAAGTTGGCACCCGCTCAGCGCGACCACATCATGATTGGCAATTGCCGAAAATAACTCGCCGGCGAACCCCGCGGGGTGGATCAGCGACACGATATGCTCGGTGCCGTCGGCATCGAAACTGCACACTTTGAGCATCCCGCTGATCAATGTCGCCGACAGCGCATTGTCGTCGCCCGCCGCGAACAGGGTCTCGCCGCGCTTGAGGGTGCGGTGATGGCCGAGCCGCGCCAATTCGCTGCGCTCGCGCGGATCAAGCGCCGCACACGCCGCTCGATCGCGAACCGAGCAGATGTCACAATTGAGGGAGTCGCGCGCCATTGCAGCTGCTTAGCAACAATTCATTTTCCTACAGCATGGCTTTTATGGTCCACGCTGGTCGATGGACCCGACTCGCTCCCGTATTCGCCGTGATGGCTGGACCGCCGAACGCCAACTCACCTTTCTCGACGCGCTGCTCTCGCTCCGCAGCGTCAGTGCCGCCGCAGCGACCGCCGGAATGAGCCGGGAAAGCGCGTATAGGCTGCGGATGCGCGACCCTTGCGGCCTGTTCGCCGCGCTTTGGGACCGCGCAGCCTGACCGCTCCGCTCGTGCCCGTTCGCGAAGGTCACATCCGCGACATCGGCAATGGTCGGATTATGCGCCTGCTCGGCAATCATTATCGGCGGGAAAGGGGCGATTTCGCGAACATCGGAGCCAAGCGAAGATGAACGAATTGCACCCCCATCGGACGCGAACTTCGTGACCTTCGCTCAGGGCACCAATATGGTGTCCTTCGCCTCCGCCAGCATCTCCGGATAATCGAGTGTGAAATGCAGCCCGCGGCTTTCGTGGCGGCTGAGCGCCGAGCGCACGATGAGGTCGGCGACTTCGACCAGATTGCGCAGTTCGATGAGGTCGGGGGTGACGCGGAAATTGCGGTAATATTCGGCGATCTCGCCGCGCAGCATGTCGATCCGCCTTTTCGCCCGCTCAAGCCGTTTGGTGGTGCGGACGATGCCGACATAATTCCACATCATCCGGCGGATTTCGCCCCACGTCTGGGCAATCACCACTTCCTCGTCGCTATCGGTCACCCGGCTTTCGTCCCACGGCCGGATTTCGGGTACGCTCGGCATTTGGGCGAGCGCGCCGGCGATGTGCCGCGCCGCCGCTTCGCCGAACACCAGGCATTCCAGCAGGCTGTTCGACGCCAGCCGGTTAGCGCCGTGCAGCCCCGACTGGGTCACTTCGCCCGCTGCGTATAGCCCCGGCGCGTCGGTCCGCCCGTCGCGGTCGACGACGACGCCGCCGCAGGTATAATGTTGCGCCGGCACCACCGGGATCGGCTCGGCGGTAATGTCGATGCCAAGCCCGAGCAGCTTTTCGTAGATCGTCGGAAAATGGTCGCGGACGAATTCGGGTTCGCGGTGGCTGATATCGAGCCACACGAAATCGAGCCCGTCGCGCTTGATCTCATTGTCGATCGCCCGCGCCACAATGTCGCGCGGCGCAAGCTCGGCGCGCTCGTCATACCCGGGCATGAAACGCACGCCGGTCTTGGGATTCTTGAGCAGCCCGCCCTCGCCGCGCACCGCTTCGGTGATGAGGAAATTCTTGACTTCCAGATTGTACAAACAGGTCGGGTGGAATTGCATGAACTCCATGTTCGAGATGCGGCACCCGGCGCGCCACGCCATCGCGATTCCGTCGCCAGTCGCACCGCGTGGCGCGGTCGAATAAAGATAGGCGCGGCCGGCGCCGCCGGTGGCGAGGATGGTCGCCTTGGCGGTCAGCGTCTCGACCCGTTTGCTGCGCCGGTTGAACGCGTACAGTCCGTGCACCGCACCGCTGGTCGAAAAGCGCGCGGCGTGGCGGTCGGTGATCAGATCGACCGCGACCATGTCGGGAATCAGCGTGATGTTAGACTGCTTGGCGGCCGCTTCTTCAAGCGCTTGCTGAATCGCCCAGCCGGTGGCGTCGGCGACATGGACGATGCGGCGGTGGCTGTGCCCGCCTTCGCGGGTCAGATGGAGCGCATCGCCATCGGTCGCGAACGGCACGCCGAGCTCGATCAGCCGGGCGATCGCGTGCGGCGCCTCGGCGACGACATGCTCGACCACCGAACGGTCGTTCAGTCCCGCCCCGGCGATCATCGTATCCTCGACATGCGCGTCGAAACTGTCGCCGGGCTCGAGCACGGCGGCGATCCCGCCCTGTGCCCACCGCGTCGCGCCTTCGCCCCACGCGCTCTTGGC
>JBDSTQ010000067.1:0-2888 GCA_039928195.1 Sphingomicrobium sp. | reverse complement strand
GGCGGGATGTTCGTCGAGGAAGTCCGCACCGGCCGCGTGTTGGCCATGCAGGGCGGGTTCGACGTTATTGGCTCGTCCTACAACCGCGCCACGCAGGCGCTGCGCCAGCCGGGCTCCTCGTTCAAGCCGATCGTTTATGTCACCGCGCTCGAAAACGGCATGACCCCCTCGACGATCCTGGTCGATGCGCCATTCTGCGTGTGGCAGGGTGCGGGCCTGGGCAACAAATGCTTTGTCAATTTCGACCGCAGCTATGCCGGCCCCCACACCATGCGTTGGGGCGTCGAGCAGTCGCGCAACCTGATGACCGTCCGCGCCGCCTCCGAAACCGGAATGCCGAAAGTGATCGACACCGCCAAAAAGCTCGGCGTCGGCGATTTCCCCAATTATCTGTCGATCGCGCTCGGCGCCGGCGAGACCACCGTGGCGCGCCTGGTCAACGCCTATGCGGTGCTTGCTAACCAGGGGCGCTCGGTCAAGCAGACGACCATCGACTATGTCGAAGATCGGGGCGGCAAGGTGATTTTCCGTGCCGATAATCGCTGCCAGCTGATGGACGATTGCAACGCGCCCGACTGGAACGGCAAGGCCATGCCGCGCCCGCCTAACCGTACCCGCCAGTTGCTCGACCCGATGGCCGCGTTCCAGATGGTGCACATTATGGAAGGGGTGATCGAGCGTGGCACCGCGACCGTGTTGCGCGACTTGAACCGGCCGCTGTTCGGCAAAACCGGCACGACCTCTGGCCCGACCAACGTGTGGTTCGTCGGCGGCACGCCCGATATCGTCGCCGGCGTCTATATGGGCTACGACCAGCCGCGCTCGATGGGCGGCTATGCGCAGGGCGGGCGGATCGCGGCGCCGATCTTCAAGCAATGGGCGAAGTCAGCGCTCGCCGATCAACCCAAAGTGCCGTTCGTGGCGCCGTCCGGGATTCGCTGGGTGCGGGTCGACCGCGGCAGCGGCAAACGCGTCTATGGTGTGTTTCCGATCGCCGAGGATCCCAAGTCCTCGGTGATTTGGGAAGCGTTCCAGCCGCAGACCGAGCCGCGTCGCTCCTATCGCCGCTCGGAGGGAGCCCCCAACGGCGACGACGATTTGGCGCAGCCGCCGACGCCCGCGCGGCGGGTGGCGCGCCCGCCGCGCCTCGCGCCACGCCCCTTACTACCGCTACCGGTCACCGCGCCTGCCTTGCCAACGACGAACGCGTTCTAGTAGCACGCATCACGGTCCCATTCGTCCCGAGCGAAGTCGAGGGACGTCTGCCCGAACACCTAAAGTGAGTTGAAGGATAGTTCAAAATGCGCGCCGAAGCGCAGGCCCATATCGACCAGATCAATGCCGCGACCGCCTTGCTGCGCCGCTTCCTCGACTGGGATCGCGCGCAAAAGCGGCTCGACGAATTGAACGCCGCGGTCGAGGATCCGACGCTTTGGGATGATCCCAAGGCGGCGCAGGAGCTGATGCGCGAGCGGCGGCGGATCGAGGAGGCGATGAACGCCACCCAGGCGATCGAGCGCGAGCTCGCCGACACCTCCGAACTCATTGAAATGGCCGAGAGCGAAGGCGACAGCGTGCTGGTCGATGACGGCGTGCGCGCGCTGGGCGAGTTGGCGACCCGCGCCGAACGCGACAAGGTCGCCGCCCTGCTCGCGGGCGAAGCCGACGCCAACAGCAGCTATGTCGAGGTCAATGCCGGCGCCGGGGGCACCGAAAGCCAGGATTGGGCCTCGATGCTCCAGCGCATGTACAGCCGCTGGGCCGAGCGCCACGGCATGACCGTCGAGCTGATCGATCACCACGCAGGCGAGCAGGCGGGGATCAAGTCGGCCACGATCCTGGTCAAGGGCGAAAACGCCTACGGCAATTTGAAGACCGAAAGCGGGGTCCACCGGCTGGTGCGGATCAGCCCGTACGACAGCTCGGCGCGGCGCCACACCAGCTTCGCCAGTGTGTGGGTCTATCCCGAAGTCGACGACGATATCGATATCGAGATCAATGAGAGCGACCTCAGGATCGACACCTATCGCGCGTCGGGCGCGGGCGGGCAGCATATCAACACCACCGACAGCGCGGTGAGGATCACGCACATCCCGACCAACATCGTCGTCGCCTGCCAGAATCAGCGCAGCCAGCACAAGAATCGCGCCGAAGCGATGAAGCAATTGAAGGCGCGACTGTACGAAGCTGAGCTGCAGCGGCGCGAGGCCGAGTCCGACGCCGCCAATGCCAGCAAGACCGACATCGGCTGGGGCCACCAGATTCGCAGCTACGTCCTGCAGCCCTATCAATTGGTCAAGGATCTGCGCACCGGCGTGACGTCGACCGCGCCCGGCGACGTGCTCGACGGCGATCTCGACCGCTTTATGGCCGCGGCATTGTCGCAGCGCGTGACCGGCGAAACGGTCGAGGTCGAGGATGTCGAGTAAGGGCGGGCCCTCAATTCCCGGTCGTCCTGGGCGAAGCGCGCAGCGCGTCGTCGAAAGGCGTTTAGCGTGCGTCCAACGCCCTTCGACTATGCTCGGGACAAACGGGATTCTCGTCGCTCTGTTGGCCCTCACCGCGTGCCGCGCGCAAGCGCCCGAGGCGCATTTCCCCAAGGCCTCGCGCGAGGTCGCGCCGATCGTCAGCGACTCCTTCTCGACCGAAGATGCGCGCGACAGCATGGGCGAGGCCGAGCAGGTGATGAAACTCGCCGGGGTCCGCGCCGGGATGTCGGTCGCCGACGTCGGCGCGGGCGAAGGCTATTATACCGTCCGCCTGGCACCCGTGGTCGGCCCCACCGGCCGCGTCCTTGCCGAGGACATCATGGCCGACGCGCGCGACAATCTCAGCGACCGGGTCCAGCGCGACCAGCTCGACAATGTCGCGGTCAAGCTTGGCGCGCC
>JBDSTQ010000066.1:0-19430 GCA_039928195.1 Sphingomicrobium sp. | reverse complement strand
AAGCTTGCGAGCGACCACCGCAAGCCCGACGGGCTGTGCGTGATTACGCCTGACAAAGGCCCCGAGTTCGTCGCCTCGCTGCCGGTCGCGCGCTTCCACGGCATCGGCCCGGTGACCGCGCGGCGGATGGAAACGCTAGGCATCGTCACCGGCGCCGATCTGCGCGACTGGAGCCTGCCCGCGCTCGAGGGCGAGTTTGGCACCAGCGGACGGTGGTATTGGCGGATTGCCCGGGGAATCGACGAGCGCGAGGTCAAATCCGACCGACCGTACAAGTCGGTTAGCGCCGAGCGCACCTTTGACGAGGATTTGTCCGAGCCGGCGCGGCTCGCCGCCGAGCTCGAGCGAATCGCCGGCTATGCGTGGGACCGCGTCGAACGCGCCGAGGTCGCCGGGCGGACGGTCACGCTCAAGGTCAAATATGGCGATTTCACCCTAATCACCCGCTCGCGCAGCTTCGCCGCCAATGTCGCCGACCGCATCGCCTTCACCGCGGCGGGACAGGCGCTGCTCAGCGCGCTTTTCCCTGTGCCGCGCGGCATCCGGCTGCTCGGGCTCGGGCTGCATAACCTGGGTGACGGGACCACCGCCCCGCCGCTCCAGCTTGGGCTGGCTTTTCAGGGCGAGTTGTGATATAAAATTGTCACACAAGGCCGCAGCGCATCAGCCGCGGCCTGAATTTTAGGAAGCCACGAAACAGGCGAGGAGCCGCGGCCGGTCGGTCGTATTGGGGGACGATGCGGATGTGTCGGCTCTCTTCGCCCACAACGGAAAAGGTGAGCAATGGCAAGCAAGGCGCTTAGTTTCGATGTCGGCGATTATGTCGTGTACCCCAAGCATGGCGTCGGCCGCGTGGTCGAGCTGCAAAGCACCGAAATTGCCGGCACCAGCCTCGAGCTGTACGTGCTGCGGTTCGAGAAAGAGAAAATGACCCTGCGCGTTCCCGTCAACAAGGCGGACAGCGTCGGAATGCGCAAGCTGTCGAGCGACAAGACGATGACCGCCGCGCTCGCGACCCTCACCGGCAAGCCCAAGGTCAAGCGCACGATGTGGTCGCGCCGCGCGCAGGAATATGAAGCGAAGATCAATTCGGGTGACCTGTCGTCGATCGCCGAAGTGGTCCGCGACCTGTTCCGCCCCGACGATGCGCCCGAGCAGAGCTATTCCGAGCGGCAGATTTTCGAAGCCGCCTCGTCGCGCCTGGCGCGCGAGCTTGGCGCGATGGAGCAGACCGACGAAAAGGCCGCTCTGGTCAAGATCCTCGAGATTTTGAACAAGGCCGCCTTGATCCATTACAAGGTCAAGGAAGAAGCTTAAGCGCTGCGGCCTCTGGCCATCAAAGAAGGCGCGTCCCGCGGGGCGCGCCTTTTTTACTGCCCCAGGCAATCGATGGTCACGACGGGCGCGACAGTTCCTCGGCGGCGCCACGATGGAAATGGCCGACCGCGCGGCCGAATTTCTTGATGTCGCTCCACAGCCAATTGAACAGCAAGCCGACGAGAATCAGCGGGAGCACGGCGACAATTGCCAGCGACCATAGTTTCGCCGCGGTATCGAGCGGCGGACGATCCGGCGCGACGCCGAAATAGGGCTCGGCGGTGGCGGCGGCGATATCGATCCTGGCGTGAAACATGGTCTGCTCCTGTCACCGACGAGAATGGCCGCGCGTGGTTAACAAAGCGTAAGCGCCGGCGGTGTCGGGGGACGGGTCACGGCAGCCCGATCGAATCGCGCACCACGTAGAGCGGGCGCTGCTTGGTTTCGGTCAGAATGCGGCCGACATATTCGCCGAGCACGCCCAGTGAGATCAATTGGACTCCGCCGAGGAACAGCACCGACACGATCAGCGAGGCATAGCCGGGCACCGCCGCGCCGAGGAACAAGGTGTGGAAGATGATGAAGCCCGCATAGCCGAGCGAGAACAAAGCGACGATCGCGCCAACGTAGCTCCACACGCGCAACGGCGCGGTCGAAGATGCGGTGATCGAATCGAGCGCGAGCGTCCACAGCCGCCAATAATTGAACTTGGTCGACCCGACGGTGCGCGGGGCGCGGTCATATTCGACCGACGCCTGCTTGAACCCGGCCCAGGAAAACAGGCCCTTCATCACGCGATTGCGTTCGGGCAGCGCGCGGATGGCGGCAACCACCTTGCGGTCGAGCAAGCGGAAGTCGCCGGCATTTTCCGGGATGCTGGTCGGCGAAATCAGGTTGTGCGCGCGATAGAATAGATTGGCGGTGAGGCGCTTGGGCAAGGGATCGCTCGAGCGGCTGCGGCGCACGCCAAGCACCATGTCATACCCCTCGCGCCATTTGGCGACCATCGCGGCAAGGACTTCGGGCGGGTCCTGCATGTCGACGTCCATCGGCACCACGGCATCGCCAAGGGCATGGTCGAGTCCCGCCGAAAGCGCGGCTTCCTTCCCGAAATTGCGCGACAGCGAGAGCGCGCGGATACGCGGCTCGGCCACATGCGCGGCGAGGATCGCGGCGAGCGTGTCATCGCTGCTGCCGTCGTCGATAAACAGAATTTCCCAGCCTTCCCCGGCGGCGACCGTCGCGAGCAAGGGCGCGACCCGGGCGATGAACGCGGCAATCGCCTCCTGCTCGTTCTTGACCGGAACGACGATCGAGATCAACGGCCGGTCTAGCGCGGCAATGTCCCCCGCGTCGGGCGCGAGGCCATGCGTTCGCAACGGCCGCCGGTCGGTCGCGATATGGCGCGGCGCGTAGGTCACCCTCGTCTCCCTTCGCCACCGGATTAGGAAAGAATGGTTTACGAGGGTTTAACTTTTGCGGGCTTGCCGGGCGCTCCTTCGGGGTGTATTGGCACGATAATACACCAAGGAGCTTGATCGATGCGCACCCTCATTGTCGCCGCGGCGATTGCCGCCACTGTCTCCACCAGCGCCTGCGCCCAGGCGCGCGGCGATGACAGCGGGCCGAAGATTTCCCGCAATTATCCGGTCGGCAATTTCACCCGGGTCGAGGTTGGCGGAGCGTTCGATGTCGATGTCCGCACCGGCACCAGGCCCAGCGTCAACGTCCAGGGCAGCGAGAAATTGCTCGAGCGGCTGACGGTCGAGGTCAAGGGCGACCGGCTGGTGATCAAGACCAAGCGCAACCGGAGCTGGCTCGGCGGCTGGCGTTCCTTCGGCAAGGGACAGATCCATATTACCGTCCCCACCCTCAGCGCGGCGAGCCTCGCCGGGTCGGGCGGAATGCGCATCGACAAGGTCCAGGGCGACCGCTTCGAAGGTCAGGTCGCGGGGTCGGGCGACCTCAGCGTCGGGGCGGTCACGGTATCCGCGCTTAAGCTCGGCATCGCCGGATCGGGCACGGTCGAGGCGGCGGGCCGCGCCGGCCGCGCCGAATATGACATCGCCGGATCGGGCGACGTCCGCGCCGCCGGGCTCAACGCGCAAGATGTCGAAGTGTCGATCGCCGGCTCGGGCAATGTCCGCGGCCATGCGACGCGCAACGCCAAGGTCGACATCGCCGGGTCGGGCGACGTCGAGCTCAAGGGCGGCGCCAAATGCGAAGTCCACAAGGCCGGCGTCGGCAACGTCCGCTGCTCTTAAAGCTGTCTTAACCATAAGGCGGGCAAGGTGCCGCGATGCGCATCTTGCCCGTCATTCTCGCTATCTCCGCCGTCGCCGCTCCGGCCGATGCAGCGACCCGCAATTTCGGCATCGCCAGCTTCGACAAGGTTCGGGTTGAGGGGCCGTACAAGATCACATTGTCGACCGAGGTTGCGCCGTTTGCGCGCGCCAGCGGGTCACCCGCGGCGATCGACCGCGTCGCGATCGAGGTCCGCGGCAACACTCTGATCGTCCACAACAGCCTCGCGTCATGGGGCGGCTTTCCCAATGCCAACAGCGGCCCGGTCGAGATCGTCCTCGGAACGCATGACCTGCGCTCGGTCTGGCTCAACGGCTCGGGCACGATCGCGATCGACAAAGCCAAGGGTTTGAGCTTCGACCTCAGCATCCAGGGGTCGGGCCGCGGCACTATCGCGCGGGTCGATGTCGATCAGCTCCATCTCAACCTCGGCGGGAGCGCGAGCGTGGTGCTCGCGGGCAAAGCGGCGAAACTGACCGCGGTCGTGCGCGGCGTGTCGAGCCTCGATGCGGCGGCGCTCAGGACCAAGGACGCGGTGCTCGGCGCCGAAGGCGCGGCGACCGTCACCGCCGACGTCCGCAACGCGATCAAGATCGACGGCTCGGGGCCGGCGACGGTGACGCTGAGCGGCAAGCCCGCGTGCACTTTGCGCGTCGGCGGCTCGGCCAGCATCAGCGGCTGCGGCAAAACCCAATAATCCGGACTCAGTGGACCGAGGCGCGGGCCTCCACGCCCGACAGGAAATTCCACAGCGCGCCGGCCAGCTCCTCGCCCGCGGCGATCGCTTCGGCGCGCTCGGCTTGCGGCAGCCGGTCGAGCAACTGGCGGCACACCGCGCTATGCTCGACGTCGGCGCTTTCGTGGACGCGGAAGAAACGCAACGTCTCCTCGTCGCTGATGTCGTAACGCTCGATCAGTCCGTCGATCTTGGCCGAGGCGACTCCCGGAAACTGACTTTCGTAGGCGTAAAGCGCGCCCAGCCCCGAGGCGTAGGAGCGGCGCGACAATGTGCGGAAGGTGTCGATCAGCGCCTGCGTCTCCGCATTGAGCGCCTGGCCGCGCACCGCGCCCTCATCTTCGCCAAGCCCGCACGCGAACATCATCCACAGGCTGGCATGGTCCTGCTTGCCCGCCTCAATGCCCTCTTCCTCGGCGAGATTCTCGGCGAGCATGCGGCGACCGTCGCGGTCGGGGCACGCGCTGTGGACCGCGCTCACCGCACGCGGGAACGCCTCGACATGGTGGAAGTATTGGCGCGCATAATCGCGCAGCGTGGCGAGCGGCAGGCGGCCCTCGGTCCACGCCTGGTAAAAAGGATGGCTGAGCATGGCGCGGGCGGCGACTTTGGCGTCGATCGCGGCGGACGTGGTGATGTCGGTCATAAAAGGCCTTCCGTGCTGACTATCCTGACGCGATAATGGCCGCGCTCCGGCGGGACAAGTGGAGACGCATTGCGAAGTTCGCAAGCGCGGCGGATAAGCCGCGCGGGGGAATAGCCGATGATCATGCGATGGGTTGCACTGTGCCTCGCCTTGACGGGGCTTGCGCCGCTCGCAGCGGCGGCGCCGGCAAGCGGCGACTATCTGTTCGTGTGGGCGTCCGATGTCGGCGCCAAGACGAGCGACTTTCTTGCCGTGATCGACGTGGACGCGCGCTCGCCGAGCTACGGTGAAGTGGTCGCATCGGTCCCAGCCGGGGTCGCCAACAGCCGCGCCCACCACACCGAACATCAGATGCCCGCGGGCGGAATTCTGTTCGCCAACGGCTTCGGCGCCGGGCAGACCTTCCGCTTCGATCTGCACGATCCGCTTCATCCCAAACTCGCCGGATCGTTCATGGGCGCGGGCGATTTCATGCATCCGCACAGCTTCGCGCGGACGCCCGGCGGGACGGTGCTCGCCACCTATCAGATGCGCGGCCACGACAATGCCGAAGCCGGCGCATTGGTCGAACTCAGCGCCGAGGGCAAAGTCCTCCACATTTCGCCCGCCGCCGATCCCGCGGTCGAGCCGTTCATTCGCCCCTACAGCCTGGCGGTGGTTCCCGCGCTCGACCGCGTCGTCACCACCAGCGCCGACATGCACGGCAAGGACGTCAGCCGCGCGGTCCAGCTGTGGCGCCTGTCCGACCTCAAATTATTGAAGACCATCCGCTTGCCCGCGGGACCAAGCGGCAAGGAAAATGAAGATCCCGCCGAAGCGCGCGTGCTCGCCGACGGACGCACGGTCGTGGTGTCGAGCTTCAATTGCGGAATGTTTCTATTGAGCGGGCTTGAAGGCACCTCGCCGTCGGCCGAGTTCATTCACGCCTTTCCGGGCGATGGGGAGTGCGCGCTGCCGGTGGTCGCCGGCCGCTATTGGGTCGCCACCGATACCAAGGCCGGGCTAATCAGCCTGGACATGACCGACCCGCATAAACCCGTCGAAGTCAGCCGCCTCGCGCTTCCCGGCGGGCAGGGTCCGCACTGGATTTCTCTCGCCCCCGATGGCCGACGGATCGTCATCAGCGGCGGCAAGATCGCCTTTGAAACGCGCGTTCTGATGGCGCGGATCGACCCCGCCAACGGCCAGCTGTCGCTCGATCAAAGCTTTCGTGACAAGGGCGCGGCCGACCCCGGTGTGTCGTTCGACCGCGCGTCCTGGCCGCACGGCGCGACTGGCAAGGCGATCCCGCACGGCGCGGTGTTCAGCCGGCCTTAAACCAGCCGCCCTAGACCAGTCCCAACGCCGCCAGCCGCGTGTAAAGCAAAGGCGGAAGATCGGCGAGGCCGTCACCCGCGCTTTCGTCGAACGCCGCATTTTCGGCCTCGAGATAGCGCCACCCCTGATGCGCGCGCTTGGGAGCGGGCGGAATGAGCTCAAGCTCGCCCGACAAGATGATGTCGATGCGTCCATCCTTGCGGTCTTCGAATCGCAATATTTCCTGGCGCCCGACCAGCCGGTGCTTGACGATCCAGTGGATCGAGCCGCCGATCAATTCCTCCATCCGCTTGGGCCGCATCTGCGTCACCACGCGCATCTCCCCACCGTGCGTCCGCGCGGCGACGCGCTTCACCAGCGCGTCGATCGTCCGCACTCCGAACGCGACCTTGGTCAAATGCAGCGGCACCTGGCGCTTAACGCGCGATGCCCGTCGCGGTGGCCAGCCCGAGCACGGCGAGGAAGCCCATCGAATCGGTGACCATCGTCACGAACACGCTCGACGCCACCGCGGGGTCCGCCCCGGCGCGCTCGAGCGCCAGCGGAACGAGCACTCCGGCGAAGCCCGCGACGATGATGTTGATCAGCATCGCGACTCCGATCAGCAGCCCGAGGTCGCGGCTGCCGAGCACCAGCGCAACCCCGACCCCGATCAGGATCGCGATGGTCACGCCGTTGAGCAAAGCGACGCGGATTTCGCGCCCGACCGCGCGCCAGCGGTTCGATCCGGTCAATTGATTGGTGGCGATCGCGCGCACCGTCACCGCGAGCGTCTGCGTACCCGCATTGCCGCCGACCCCGGCGACGATCGGCATCAGCACCGCAAGCAAGGCGAAGCGCTCGATCGTGCCTTCGAAGTGACGGATGATCGAGGCCCCGACGAGCGCGGTGAGCAAATTGGCGATGAGCCAGCGGACGCGGCTTTTGTAACTGTCGGTGACGGGTTCGTTGATGTCGCCTTCGTCGCCCACGCCCGACAGCAACAGCACGTCTTCGCCGGCTTCTTCTGAAATGATGTGGACGACATCGTCGACGGTGATCATCCCGACCAGCCGCCCGGCGCTGTCGGTCACAGCGGCCGAGACCAGTGCGTATTTCTGAAAGCGCAGAGCGACATCTTCCTGGTCCATGTCGACCGGGATCAGCGTCTGGTCGCTTTTCATGATGGCGGTCACCGCGGTTCCGCGCGCACTGCGCAGGACGGTCGACAATTTGCATGTTCCGACCGGGTGGTGCGCCGGATCGACCACGAATACTTCCCAGAAATCGGTCGGCAATTCGGGCTCAGAGCGGAGATAATCGATGACCTGCCCAACCTGCCAATGTTCGGGCACCGAGCAGACTTCGCGCTGCATCAGGCGGCCGGCGGACTCCTCGGGATAACCGAGCGCTTCTTCGACCGCGGCGCGGTCGTCGGGCTCCATCGCGCGCAGCACCGCTTGCTGGTCGGCCTTGTCGAGATCCTCGATCAACGCGACCGCGTCGTCGGTCTCGAGCTGGCCGGCGATGTCCGCGAGCTGTTGCGGTGCCATCTCGTCGATCAGGCCCTCGCGGACATGTTCGTTGAGCTCGGCGAGCACGTCGGGACCGACGATCCCGGCCAGCGCCTTGACCAGCCCCTCGCGCTCGTCGCGCGCGGCAAGCTCGATCAAATCGGCGATGTCGGCCGGGTGAAGCGGCTCGACCAGCGCGCGCGCGGTCGCGTCATCGCCCGTGTCGACCGCATCGAGCACGCGGCTGACGAACGCCGGCCGCAGCCGGTCCTCCTCGTCGATCACCGCCGAAATCGATGGCGAAACGGCATGCGAATCGGCGCGGGAGGCGGCGGCGATGCGATCGCTCTCGCTCATAGGGCTCCCCTCGTTTGGACCGGTGCCCGGTACTCCTATGGACGCAGGCACTCTGGCGCAAGCGCGCTCGGCCACCTAAATCCCCCAAACTTCATCCCGCAATCAGGAGCATCACATGGCCGACGGCGAACGCCTGACCTTCACCCTTTCGAGCGGCGGCGACGTCGTCATCAAACTTCGGCCCGACCTCGCGCCGGGGCATGTCGAGCGGCTGACCACGCTCGCGCGCCAGGGCTTTTACGACGGCGTCAAATTCCACCGCGTGATTCCCGGCTTCATGGCCCAGGGCGGCGACCCGACGGGGACCAGCATGAGCGGCTCCGAATTGCCCAATCTGAAGGCGGAATTCAGCCGCGAGCCGCACAAGCGTGGAACCTGCTCGATGGCCCGCTCGGGGCAACCCGACAGCGCCAACAGCCAGTTCTTCATCTGCTTCGGCGACGCCGGCTTCCTCGACGAGCAATATACCGTGTGGGGCGAGGTCGAGAGCGGAATGGAGCATGTCGACGCGCTGCCGGTCGGCGAACCTCCGCGCGAGCCCGGCACGATTGTGAAGGCGAGCGTCGGTTGATCGCTTCGATACGGGCCTTCGCTACGCGCTTCGCGCTACTCAGTCCCACTCAGGATGAGCGGAATAACTATGTCCGCTCATCCTGAGTAGCGGCTGAGCGAAGTCGAAGACGCGTATCGAAGGGATCGAAGGACCATCGAACGAAACCATGACCACCCCTATCACCCTCATCACCGGCGCGTCGGCCGGGCTCGGCGTCGATTTCGCGCGACAGCTGGCGGGGCGTGGCCAACGACTGGTGTTGGCGGCGCGGCGCACCGATCGGCTTGAGGCGCTCGCCGGGGAACTCGGCAACGCCCGCGCGGTCACCGCCGATCTCGCTGCTCCCGACGGCGTCGCCAAACTGCTCGCCGACATCGCGGCGGCGGGCGAACATATCGATCTGCTGATCAACAATGCCGGCTTCGGACTCGGCGGGCGCTTTGCCGAGCTCGACGCCACGCGGCAGCGCGAGATGATCGACCTCAACATCGGCGCGCTGACCGACCTCGCCCGCGCCGCCGCGCCGGGGATGATCGAACGCAAGTCGGGCGCGATCCTCAACGTCGCCTCGACCGCCGCCTTTCAGCCGGGCCCGGGGATGGCGGTCTATTTCGCGACCAAGGCCTATGTGCTGTCCTTCACCGAAGCGCTGCACGAAGAATTAAAACCGTACGGGATCAAAGTCAGCGCTTTGTGCCCCGGCCCGACTCGGACCGAGTTCGGCAAAGTCGCGGGTTTCGGCGAGGGCGGCGCGCTCGACCGCATGGCGATGGACTCGGCCGCGGTCGTCGCCGCCGGGATCGCCGGACTCGACAAGAATCATGCGGTGGTCGTCACCGGCCTGTTCAACAAAATCGGCGCGGCCAGCACGCGCTTCATCCCCCGCCCGTGGTTGCGCAAGATCGCCGGCTCGATCAAAGTTTAGGAGCGACAATGGCTGACACCGAGACGATCGACCGCGCCAAATCGCGCAAGGTACAGGTGGCGAATTTGCCCCCAGCAGACAGCGGGCGCGGTTTTGCGCGGCTGCCGGCGAAGCTCATGGCCGATCTCGGCCTCAAGGACGGCGAGGTGATCGAGATCATCGGCACGCGCACCACCGCGGCGCTCGCGCTCGGGCCCTACGGCGAGGACGAAGGGATCGACATCATCCGCCTCGATGGCCTTCAGCGCGCCAACGCCGGGGTCGGCTCGGCCGATTATGTCGAGGTGCGCAAGGCGGCATCGAAGGTCGCTACCAAGGTCGTGTTCGCGCCCGCCCAGCCCAATATCCGCCTCCAGGGTTCAGCCGAGGCATTGAAGCGCAGCTTCGCCCGCCGCCCGCTGACCGAGGGCGACGTGATCGCCACCGCGGGCCACCAGCGGGTCAACGCCGACATGCCCGACCACATCCGCCAATTGCTCAACGCCCCGGCCTTCTCGCTGCAGGAATTGCGCCTGGTGGTGGCGTCGACCGCGCCTGCCGGCATCGTCCACATCGACGCCAAGACCCAGGTCGAATTGCTGCCCGAATATAAAGAGACCCAGGGCGAGCGCCGCGCCGATGTCACCTATGACGATCTCGGTGGAATGAAATCGACCATCGATGCCTTGCGTGAGATGGTCGAATTGCCGCTGCGCCATCCCGAGCTGTTCCAGCGGCTCGGCGTCGATCCGCCCAAGGGGGTGCTGCTCCACGGGCCGCCGGGGACCGGCAAAACGCGGCTCGCGCGAGCGGTCGCGAACGAAAGCGCCGCGAGTTTCTTTCACATCAACGGCCCCGAGATCATGGGCTCGGCCTATGGCGAAAGCGAACGGCGCTTGCGCGAACTGTTCGAGCAAGCGGCCGAGGCCGCACCGTCGATCATCTTCATCGACGAGATCGATTCGATCGCGCCCAAGCGCGGACAGGTCAGCGGCGAAGCCGAGAAACGTCTCGTCGCGCAATTGCTGACGCTGATGGACGGGATCGAGCCGCGCCAGAATCTGGTGGTGATCGCCGCGACCAATCGCCCCGAGGCGATCGACGAGGCGCTTCGCCGCCCTGGCCGCTTCGACCGCGAGATCGTCGTCGGCGTCCCCGATCAGCCGGGGCGGCGCGAGATTCTCGGTATTCATACGCGCGGCATGCCGCTCGCGCCCGAAGTCGATCTCGACGATTTCGCGCGGCGCACGTTCGGCTTGGTCGGCGCCGATCTCGCCGCTTTGGTGCGCGAGGCGGCATTGGAGGCGGTGCGGCGGATCATGCCCAAGCTCAATCTGTCCGAGGACGCGATCCCGCCCGAAGTGCTCGATGCGCTGTCGGTCACCGAAAGCGATTTCAACAATGCATTGAAGCGCGTCCAGCCCTCGGCGATGCGCGAGGTGATGGTCGAAACTCCGACCGTCGGCTGGGACGATATCGGTGGGCTCGACGCCGCCGCCAGCCGCCTGCGCGAGGGGGTCGAATTGCCGCTCAAACACCCCGAGGCGTTCCGCCGTATCGGTATCCGCCCGGCCAAGGGTTTCCTCCTCTATGGCCCGCCCGGGACCGGCAAGACTTTGCTCGCCAAAGCCGCGGCGAAGGAGAGCGAAGCCAATTTCATCGCCACCAAATCGTCCGACCTGCTCAGCAAATGGTATGGCGAAAGCGAGCAGCAGATCGCGCGTCTGTTCAACCGCGCGCGCCAGGTTTCGCCGACGATCATCTTCCTCGATGAACTCGACAGCCTGGTCCCCGCGCGCGGCGGGGGTCTCGGCGAGCCGCAAGTCACCGAGCGCGTCGTCAACACCATCCTCGCCGAAATGGACGGGCTTGAGGAATTGCAGAATGTCGTGGTCATCGGCGCGACCAACCGGCCGACCTTGATCGACCCCGCCTTGCTGCGCCCGGGGCGCTTCGACGAATTGATTTACGTCGGCCCGCCGGACACCGCAGGGCGGCGGCGAATCCTTGCCATTCACACCAAGAGGATGCCGCTGGCGGACGACGTCGACCTCGAATCGCTCGCTCGCCGGACCGAGAATTTCACCGGCGCCGACCTTGAGGATCTGACCCGTCGCGCGGGACTCGTCGCGCTCCGCCGCGCGCTCGATTCGGGCAAGGTCGAAATGGCCGATTTTGAGGCGGCCCTGCTCGAAACGCGCGCCTCGGTCACGCCCGAGATGCTTGAGGAATATGCCAAGATCCAGGATACGCTCAAAAGCGACGCGGTGCGCCCGCTCGGCGGAATCGGCTTTGTGCTGCCCGGGATGCTGCGCCCGCGCGGAACGGGCGGTAAGCCCGAAGACCAAAAACCCCGCAAACCCAAGAGCTAGAGCGAGCGCCGCCCGAACAGGATGAGCCCCGCGAGCAGCGCCGCGCCGAGCGTGAACGGCAGGCTGTGGTGGAGCGTGTAGAGCAGGATGCCGATGGTCGGCGCGAGTACGAAGCTCATCCCGTTGGCGGCGGTGACCACCCCTGCGACCGCGCCCTGCTCGGCCAGCGGCACCGCGAGCGACGCGCCGGCGGTAAAGCCTGGCCGGGTGAAACCGAAGCCGAGGCAGGCGACCGCAAAACCCAACGTAATGCCGTACAGATCGCTCGACGCGACGGTCATCAGCAGCCCCGCCGCGGCAATCCCCGAGCCCCACAGGATCAGCGCCCGCGGCTTCAGCCCGAGGCGCGGGATCAGTCCCGATTGCGCCGCGAGCGTGGCCGCGGCGCCGGCCATCATGACGATCGAGATCGGCCCCTCGGCGCGGCTCGGCGCAAGCGCCAGCCGGTCGATGGTGAAGAATCCGAGCGAGGTCAGCGTCCCCGCCTGGGCGTGCCCGGCGACGACCCCCGCGACGATCCACGCGCGAATTCGCGGGTCGTTCCATTTGAGCTGGCGGGTGCGGCGCGGCGCGGTCGAGGCGACCACGCTGGCGCCGGTCGGCGGGCTGGCGAGCGAGGGATAGCTCATCGCCGCGCCATGCCCGACGCGTCGGCCGACGCGGTCGTCGGGCAGCCAGCGCGCGATCGCGACGAGGACAATCAGACCGATTAGCGCGAACGCGAACAACGGCCCCGACAGTCCGAGCACCGGGACCACGAACAATGGCGCGACCGCCGGGCCGATAATCGTCCCCAGCGAAAAGGATGACGACAGGCCCGACAGCGCCACGACTCGCCCGCTGCGCCGCGTCTTCGACGCCAGATAGGCCTGCGTCGCCGACGGCGTCGCGCAGCCGAAAATGCCGTAGCAGGACCGGAACAGAGCAAACAAAACGAAAGTCAGCGCGCCGCCGATCCAGCCGTGCAAACCCGCGAGCAGCGCGATGCCGCACAACAACATCGCGCCAACGAACCCCGCGACCCCCATCACGGTGAGCAATTTACGCCCGTGGTGATCGCTCTTCGCCGCCCAATAATTGGCCAGCAGCACCCACAATAAGGCCGACCAGCTGAAGCTCATCACGACCCAGAAATCGGCGACTCCGATGGTCCGCCCGATCGCCGGCATCACCGATTGCAGCGCGGTATTCCCCGCCGCCGCGACGAGCATCGCCGCATAGAGCAGAATGAATTGCGTGCGCGTGACCGCGCTTGCCCCAATTCCGCCCTGTCCAGCAATTGCCGCCATAAGCGTTCATTGCGGGGGCGCAGCGGCAACGCAACCGATCGCGGCGCCCATTCGTCGGGCGGAACCTTGCCAAGCGCCGGTGCATTTGCCAACGCACGGCGCTTCGCCCGTCCGCTTTCGGAGCATTCATGACCATTTCCTCCGCGCGGAGCCTCAAACAGCCGCGCCGCCTTGCCCACCGCGACCGCCGGTCGCCGAGCCCGCGCTGGCAATTTTTGCGCGGCTTCCTCAAGAATCCGGTGATGGTCGGTTCGATCATCCCGTCGAGCCGGGTGCTGATCGACAAGATGCTTGGCCCGGTCGATTGGGAAAATACGCGGCTGTTCGTCGAATATGGTCCCGGGGTCGGCACCTTCACGCGCCCGATCCTCGACCGCCTCGGTCCCGATGCGCGGCTGGTGACGATCGACACCAACCCCGAGTTCACCCATTACCTCAAGGAATCGATCGACGACCCGCGCCTGATCGCGGTCGCCGGATCGGCTGCCGAAGTCGAAAAGATTCTCGCCGAGCGCGATCTTGGCAAGGCCGATTATGTGCTCTCGGGCCTGCCCTTCTCGACGCTTCCGCCGGGCATCGGCGACGCCATCGCCAAGGCTACCGCCAAGGTCATCCGCAGCGGCGGCGCGTTCCTCGTCTATCAGTTCAGCCCCAAGGTGCGCGACTTCATCGCGCCGCATTTTGAGCGGATCGAGCGCGGCTTCGAATGGATTAATGTCCCGCCCGCGACGCTGTTCTGGGCGTATCGCGAGCCGCGCTGAACGCGCTTTAATCGCCACTCAAATTGAAATTCGCGCTGCGCGTCACCCCGTAATCGAAGCTGGTGACGAGGAAGAAACTGAATGCCCAGCGAATCCGGTTGAGGATCGTCGCGCGCTTCCGGTGAAGCTTGGGCGTGATCGCCTGGCAGTGCGCCAATTCGCCCTCGAAATAGCCGCGCATCATTTGCGCGAACTCGGGGTCGTCGACGCGCAGCATCAGCTCCATGTTGAGATAAAGGCTGCGGATGTCGAGGTTGGACGAGCCGATGTGAACGACGTCGTCCATGATGACGAGCTTGGTATGCAGCTTCGACGGGACATATTCGAACACCTCGACCCCGCGCCGCAGCAGCCGCTTGTAGGTGAAGCGCGCCGCGGCGATGGTCGAGGTGTTGTCTGAACGCGCCGCGGTAACCAGCCGCGCGCGACCACGCTGCCCGACCCGCGCGATGCGCCGGATCATTCCCCAGGTCGGCGCGAAATAGGCCGCGATCATCTCGACGTCGCGGCCGTGGACGAGGTCGCGGCAGGTCGACACGCCCCACGGGCTGAGCTTTGCCGTCGGACCGCCCAATTGCCACTGCAGCTTGCCATTGGTTTCACTGAATTCGTAAATCATGTGGCGCAGCGTGCGCATCGTCGATTTCTTCGCGCGCGACCACGCCATCAAGCGATCGAAATAGGGCGCGAGCCGGGCCGCGGCAGGCCCGGCGACAATCAGCCCGACATCGCGCCATGCCTGTGGCCCGGCCGCCGCGAAATAATCGTCGGCGACGTTGAAGCCGCCAACCAGCACCCGGCAATCCTTGGTCCCGGCGTCGGCGAGCGCCAATTTCTGATGATTGCGGAGCAGATAGCGCCGCCCGTAAGCGGGGTGAAAGCGGCAGAATTTCCCACCTTTTTCGCCAATCTGCTTGAAGTAATCGTCGGGATTGCTGGCGCTGCCGAAGCCGTCGATGAGCAAGGCAACCTCGATCCCGCGGTCGATCGCGGCGAGGATCGCGGCGCGCACCCGCTCGCCCGAGGCATCGGCGAGGAACATGTAATATAGCAACCGCAGCGACTTTTTGGCGCCGTCGATCAGGGCGATCAAAGTCTCGAGCCGCTCGGGTCCGTCGGGCAGGAAGGTCAGCCGGTTGCCGTCGACCGTGACCTGGCGCGCCTGCAAGTCGGCGTGGACCCGCGGGGCGGGTTCGGGCGGTGGCGGCGGCGGGCTCATTCACGCCGATGTGGCTGGCGCGGCAGGGATGCGCAAGCGCGCTTTCCTTGACGTTCGCGCGCGCCGTCTCTATCTCGCCACTCTTCCTGAAAACCTCATATTTGCTCGGAGCGACTGATGGCGCGCGTTACGGTTGAAGATTGCGTGGACAAAGTGTCGAACCGGTTCGACCTGGTGCTCATCGCCGCCCAGCGCGCGCGGCAGAT
Source organism: Sphingomicrobium sp. (assembly GCA_039928195.1). GTDB lineage: Bacteria > Pseudomonadota > Alphaproteobacteria > Sphingomonadales > Sphingomonadaceae > Sphingomicrobium. The sequence continues at coordinate 3,956 of JBDSTQ010000066.1, read as the reverse complement.
TTCGGGCGGCGCCGACCTCACCATCGACCGCGACCGCGACAAGAATCCGGTCGTCGCTCTGCGTGAGATCGCCGAAGAGAAGGTCAAGCCCAAGGAACTGCTGGAAGCGGTCGTCGGCAATCTGCAAAAGGTCCAGATCGACGAGGAAGATGCGCCCGAGGAACTCGCCTCGCTGAGCGATGCCGCCGAAGCGCTGCGCCTGACCGCCGCCGCCCCGCCCCGCCCGACACCGTCGGGCAACGACTACGAATAGCGCCCGACACCGTCGGGCAACGATTGCGAATAATTCGGCTTTACGGACTGGATGACCGGCTGCCGCTGATCTAGAGCGGCACCATGGTTCCCCTTTCGTTCGCCGGCGAGGATTTTCTCGCGACCCCTGAGGGCGCATTGTTCTGGCCCGCGCGCCAGGCGCTGATGGTCGCCGACCTGCATCTCGAGAAATCGAGCTGGTTCGCGCGTTTCGGCCAATTCTTGCCACCCTATGATTCGCACGCGACGCTGAGCGCGCTCGCCGAGTGCGTCGCGCACAGCGGGGCGACCACGCTCTATTGCCTCGGCGACAGCTTCCACGACCGCTTCGGCTGCGACCGCCTGCCCGCCGATGCGCGCGCTTTGCTGGTCGGGCTGACCGCGCGGCTCGACTGGATATGGATCGTCGGCAATCACGACCCCGGCTTCGCCGATCATTGCGGCGGACGCCTTGCGGATGAAGTCGAAATTGGCGGCATCGTGCTTCGCCATCACGCGGTCCCGGGCGACCCGCGGCCCGAGCTGTCGGGCCATTTCCATCCCAAGCTCCGGCTCCACCTGCGCGGACGCAACGTGTCGCGGCGCTGCTTCGTCGCTTCGGCGAGCAAACTCATCCTCCCCGCCTTCGGGTCGCTGACCGGCGGTCTCGATGCGCATCATCCCGAAATCATCAGCCACGTCGGGGCGGGCGCGGCGGCACTGGTGCCGGTGTCCGACCGCCTGCTCCGCTTCCCGCTCGCGGCCTGAGCTAACCGCCCTTGACCTCGATCGCCATCGCGCCGGTCGGTGACAGCAATAGCCGCGCGGTGGCGGCACGGCGCTTGCCGAAAGTCGCCGCTTGGAGTTCATTGCGCGCGGCGTGGCGGTCGAACACGAAGCCGCGCTCGCTCGCCGCATGTTCCAGGCGGTCGAGATGCGTGTCGAGATCGGCAATCCCCTCTTCGGGGTCGAAGTGCATCACTTCCTCAAGGTCGGCGAGGCGGTCCATCGGCGCCAGTCTTTGCGGGATGGGCGGCGATGCACAAGCCCCGTCGATTGCGCCCGCGCCGCTTCGAGCTAGAAGTACGCCCATGAAAATTTTTCCAGCGCTGATCGCCGCCGCTTTGCTCGCCGGCCTCGCCTCCGCTCAGTCGATCGATCCCAAGGTCCAGGCGCGCATCGACCGCATCCTCAAAGCGACCCCGCTGATCGACGGCCACAATGACATCGCCGAGCAATTGATCGAGAATTACGGCGGCAAGGTCGAGCGCCTCGCCAGCGGCACCGCGACGTGGCAGCCGCGGGCGCTGATGACCGATATGGCGCGGCTTCACGCCGGCCGCGTCGGCGGACAATTCTGGTCGGTCTATATCTCCGGCACGGTCACCGGCGACGAGGCAATCCGCCAAACTATCGAGCAGATCGACATCGTTGACCGGATGATCGCCGCATACCCGCGCGACCTCGAGCGCGCGCTCACCGCCGACGACGTGGTCCGCATCCACAAGGCCGGGCGCGTCGCCTCGCTGATCGGGATCGAGGGCGGGCGCCAGATCGGCGGCAGCCTGCCCGCCTTGCGCCAATTCTACCGGCTCGGCGCGCGCTACATGACGCTGACCCACAATCAGACCACCGAATGGGCCGACAGCGCCACCGACGATCCCAAATATCACGGACTCGCGCCGTTCGGGCAGAGCGTCATCGGCGAGATGAACCGGCTCGGCATGCTGATCGACTTGAGCCACGTCTCGCCCGAGGTGATGCGCCAGGCGATCGCTGCCAGCCGCGCCCCGGTGATCTTCTCGCATTCCTCGGCGCGCGCGCTCAACGACCATCCGCGCAACGTCCCCGACGATGTCCTGCGTCTGCTCCCCGCCAATGGGGGTGTGGTCATGGCCAATTGGGTCCCGATCTTCCTTTCGCCCGCGCGGCTGCAATATGAATCGATGAAATCCGCCGAGGAAGCCCGGCTCAAGACGATCATCCGCAACGACACCAAGGCGGTCGCCGAAGGGGTCAAAAGCTGGGCCGCCGTGCATCCCGCCCCGCCGGTCACGGTCAAGGACGTCGCCGACCATATCGAGCATATCGCAAAAATCGCCGGCCACGATCATGTCGGTATCGGCGCCGATCTCGACGGCATCGACGACACGCCGGACAACCTCACCGGGGTTGAAACCTATCCGCTGGTGTTCGCCGAGCTGATCCGCCGCGGCTGGACCGACGCCGACCTCGCCAAGCTCGCCGGCGGCAACGTCCTGCGCGCGCTGCGCGGCGCCGAGGCCACCGCGCGCAGCATGGCGAACACGCCGCCGTCGATGGCCACACTTACACCGACCCCCTGATCCGATCTCTAGGAGACCTGTCGTGCGTCCGAAATTGCTCCTCGCCTGCGCGGTTCTTGCCGCGCAATCCGCTCCGGCTGCCGCCGAAGTCGCCAAGCCCGCCGCGCTGACCGTCGATGGTCTGCCGGTTTTGTCCGATGCACTGGCCGACGCGAGCCGGCCCTATATGGAATTCCGCACCGCCAATTTTCTCGGCTGGAATGCGCGCGATCGCTCGATGCTGGTGTCGACGCGTTTCGCCAATACCGCGCAGCTCCACCGCGTCGCGGCCCCGCTCGGGATGCGCCGCCAGATCAGCTTCGAGGCCGAGCCGGTCAGCGGCCGCTGGTCCCCCGACGGCGCTCAACTGGTCGTCGTGCGCGACAAAGGCGGCGACGAATTCTTCCAATTGTTCACGCTCGCCGACGGCCAGCTCAAGCGCCTCACCGACGGTAAGAGCCGCAACGAATTCGGCGCGTGGAGCAAGGACGGCCGACTGGTCGGCTACAGCTCGACGCGGCGCAACGGCAGCGACAGCGACCTCTATGTCGTCGACCCGCGCAACCCCGCGAGCGACCGGCTGGTCGCATCGGTCAAAGGCGGCGGCTGGAACGTTGCGAGCTTTGCCCCGGGCGGAGCCAAGGCGCTGGTCTTGAACTATGTCTCGATCACCGACGTCGATCCCTATTTACTCGATGTCGCGAGCGGAAAGCTGACCGCGATCGGCGACCCCAAGCGCGCGATCGCTTACGGCGGCGGCGACTTTGCCGAGGACGGGACCTTTTGGGTCACGTCGGACGAGGGCGGCGACGTCCAGCGGCTGGGGACGCTCGATCCCGCCAGCGGACGCTTCCGCGCGGTCACCCCGGCGGGCCGCTGGGACGTCGAGGAATTCGCCATCAGCCGCGACGCGCGGACGATCGCTTATGCGACCAACGAAGCCGGCGTGAGCAAGCTCTATTTGCTCGACGTCGCGAGCGGCGCCAGCCGCGCGGTGAAGGGCGTTCCCACCGGCGTCATCGGCGGGCTCGACTTCGCGCCGTGGGGCGCATTGGGCTTCACCTTGACCTCGGCGTCGAGCCCGGCCGACGTCTATGCGCTCGACCCCGCGAGCCTCGCGGTCACCCGCTGGACCGAAAGCGAGACCGGCGGGCTCGACCCGAAACGCAATCCCGAACCCGAACTGATCGCGGTCAAAAGCTTCGACGGCGAGCCGGTCTCGGGCTTCCTCTACCGTCCCGACTCGGCACGTTTCCCTGGCAAGCGCCCGCTGATCGTCAACATTCACGGCGGCCCCGAAGGCCAGACCCGCCCGGGCTTCCTTGGGCGCAACAATTATCTGCTCAACGAGCAGGGGATCGCGATCTTCTACCCCAACGTCCGCGGCTCTTCGGGCTATGG
>JBDSTQ010000065.1:0-7921 GCA_039928195.1 Sphingomicrobium sp. | reverse complement strand
AGCTTGTGGATCAAGGCATAGATGGCGCTGGTGGTCATTGGATTGCCGCCGACGAGCAAGCTGTGGAAGGATAGAGCCTGGCGCAATTTGTCGTTGCGCACGAAGCCCGAGACGACCGCGTAAACCGAGCGCCAGGCGCGGTAGCGGGCAAGCTGCGGAGCGGCGCGGAGCATCGCGCGAAAATTGAGGAAGGGCACCGCGCCGAGTTTGCGATACCCCTCCTCAAACACTCCGGCGGAATAGTCGAGGAACCGCCGATAGCCCGCGACATCGGCGGGATCGAGCGCGCGGATCTGGTCGGCGAGCAGGGTGTCGTCGTTGACATAATCGAAGGTCGTGCCGTCGGGCCACGACAAGCGGTAAAAGGGCGATACGGGCATCAGCTCGACGTCGTCAGCCATGTCGCTGCCCGACAATAACCATAGTTCGCGCAGGCAGGCCGGATCGGTAATGACGGTCGGGCCGGCGTCGAACACGTGGCCGTCCTTCTCCCAAAAATAAGCGCGCCCGCCGGGCTTGTCGCGCGCCTCGATGATCGTCGTCGCGACCCCGGCCGACTGCAAGCGAATGCCCAGCGCCAGTCCGCCGAAGCCCGACCCGATGATGGCGACGCGTGCGCTCATGCGGCGCGCCCGAAGATGGCGGCGACCGCCCTGCCGATCGGAACCGGTGGCCTGCCACTGAGGATCCGGAGCTTGTCGGACAGGCTCAGCCGCCCGCCGTAGAACCGCGCGACGGTGGTCGCCGGGAGACGATAGAAATGCTCGAGAACGCGATATTCCTGGCCCGGGTTGGCCGCCTGGAAGAGCATGCGGTTAAGCGTCTGGAAAAAGCCGCGGTCGCGCCACAACTGTTCGGCGCGCTTGCGCAGCAGCGTCGCCAGCGAAGCCGAGCGCAAGTCGCGATGTCCGGCGATCACCGCGGCGTTAGCGACGGCGTCGGGCAAGGAGTAGCTGGTCGTCGGGTGGAAAAAACCGCCGCGCAGGCCAAGCCGGGGAACCCCGTCGCCGGAGGGCCACAGCGCATCAAAGTCGCCGCGCAACAGCACTGGTAACACCCCCGTCTCCTCCTGGATCATGACCGGCTTGCCCGCGCCAAACCCGGCCGCTGCCTGGTCGACGTTGCGGCCGAGCGTCGCGCGATCGAGCGATGGATCGACCGAATAATATGTATCCTCGATCAATAGCTCGCGGTCGCTGAACGGAAGCAGATAGTGAAAGCGGTAGCCATCGGTTTGCGGCACGGTCGCGTCCATGATCATTGGGCGCGCCACGCCGTGGGGGCGGGCGAACCGGTAGGTCCGGCCGAGAAACTTCTGCCAGCCCAATTGCTGGCCCTCGACCCGCCCCGGCCCGCGGGCATCAATCACCGCATCGGCCTCGATCCGCTCTCCATTGGCCAGCTGCACATGGGCCGGGCCGACCTCCGCCAGCGCCTCGCCAAGCCGATATTGCGCGGGCCGCAATGCCTGCTTCATCGCGGCGTCGAGCGCCTCCGACTGCATGCTGTTATAGCCGACCGCGATCGTCCGGCTTCGCCGTGGGAAACGGACGTCATAGTCGGCCCAGTGCGACGCGCCGATGCGGTCGAGGACCCAGCGTTGCCCGGGCGCAATGTCGGTGTCGAAGAACGACCAGGTGTGATTGCCGCCGAACGCCGGACCCTGCTCGATCACCAGCAGATCCACCTCGGGCCGGCGCGCGGCGAGCGCGAGCGCGGCGAGGCACCCGCTCAAGCCGCCGCCGGCGATGATCAACTTACTCATGCGGTGAGCCGCGAGGCAGTGGCGATTGCGGTCGGCCGCTGATAGGTTGTCAAACGATGCTCCGCTTGCTCGCCTTGGCCTTGTTGCCGCTCCTGATCGCCGCCAACGATCCGCGTGGAATCCTCGAAGTGGACGTCACCGGACTGCGCAATCCGCGCGGACTTGTCCATGTGTGCATCACGCGCGACCCCGCGCATTTTCCCGATTGCCGGGGCGATCCCGAGGCATGGCGGCAAACCACGCCGGCGAGCATCGCGCACCTGCGCTTCGCGGGACTCATCCCCGGCCGCTACGCGGTGACGCTGTTTCACGACGAAAATGCCAACCAGCGGCTGGACACGTTCATCGGGATCCCGCGCGAGGGGTTTGGTTTTTCGAATGGGGCAATTGCTCGTTTCGGCGCTCCGCGGTTCGATGCCGTAGCCATCGACCTGCACCCGGGCTTCACTCGGCAAAGCATTCGCCTGCAATACCTTCTTTAGATCGCCCCGGCATGGCTGGCCGCCAGGATTATGCATGAACGCTGGAGGGTGCGGCTGTACGGCGATGATCGAACCGTACGCCATCTTTTTTGCGGGCAGGTCGGGTTTGCTTGCCGGTCCGGTCGCGAATGGCTCGCTCACTGTGGACAATCCGGCGGCCACGGCCCAGCAGGAGCGAGGTGAACCACCGCGCCGCTTTGTCCAATCCGATGATCGACGGCTTTGGCCGGACGATCAGCTATGTCCGGCTGTCGGTGACCGACCGCTGCGACCTGCGCTGCCGTTACTGCATGGCCGAAGCGATGACCTTTCTGCCCAAAGCCGACGTCCTCTCTTTCGAGGAAATCGTCGCACTCGCGGACATTCTCATCGCGCGCGGGGTCACGCGCATCCGGCTGACCGGCGGCGAGCCGCTGGTGCGCAAGGGCGTGGAGACGCTGATCGAGCAGCTTGGCGCGCGCGTTGGCGATGGGCTCGACGAACTCACTTTGACCACCAACGGCACCCAACTTGGCCGCTTCGCGCCGATGCTGCGCGCTGCCGGGGTGCGGCGGATCAACGTCAGCCTCGATACCCTCGATCCCGGGCGGTTCCGCCACATCACCCGCCGCGGCGATCTCGACCAGGTACTTGGCGGGATCGAGGCCGCGGCGTCGGCCGGGCTCACGATCAAGATCAACATGGTCGCGCTGCGCGGTCTCAACGACGACGAGTTCGCGCCGATGCTGCGCTGGTGCGCGGCGCGCGGGTTCGATTTGACGCTGATTGAAACGATGCCGCTGGGCGAGGTCGGGCACGCCCGCAGCGCGCATTATCTTCCGCTGAGCGAAGCCAAGAGGCGGCTCGAGCGCGACTTCTCGCTGATCCCTTCGCTGGCGCGGAGCGGCGGGCCGGCGCGCTATTGGGAGGTCGAGGGCCGCGGCATCCGGCTTGGGCTGATCACGCCGCTGACCAATAATTTCTGCGCCGGCTGCAACCGCATTCGGGTCGCCGCGACCGGGACCGTTTACGGCTGTCTGGGGCACGATCAGAAGGTTGAACTGCGCGATGTCCTGCGCGCGGGCGGCGCGGCGGCGGTCGACGCGGCGCTGGACACGCTGCTGGCGGGCAAACCCGAGCGCCATCATTTCGAGATCGCCGCCACTCGGCCGGCGGTCGCGCGGCATATGTCGGTCACTGGCGGCTAGACCCGTTGGACCCGGCGACCGTCGCGGCGCTGGCGCTGCTGTTCGCGCTTGGCGCCGCGCTATCCTCGAGCGTCGGGCACGGCGGGGCGTCGGCGTATATTGCCGCCATGGCGCTGTGTTCGGTTGCGCCGCAAACGATGAAGCCGACCGCGCTGGCGCTCAACCTGCTGGTCGCGGGGTTCGGCGCCTGGCGTTACTGGCGCGCGGGACTGACTAATTGGAAACTGCTCGCGGCGTTTGCGGTGAGCGCGACTCCCGCGGCGCTGATCGGCGGGGCGATCGAGCTTCCGGCGCTCTATTACAAGCCCCTGGTCGGCGGGTTGTTGTGGCTCGCCGCCGCGCGCCTGTTGTGGCAACCCACAGCACTTGCCGAGCGCGAAGTGAACGCGCCTTCGCTCGCCGTGACCGTTCCGGCGGGCGCGGTGATCGGTCTGCTGGCGGGCCTGACCGGCACCGGCGGTGGCATTTTCCTGAGCCCGCTGATCATCCTCAACGCGTGGGAGGAACCGCGCCGCACGTCGGGCGTGGTCGCGGGCTTCATCGTCCTTAACTCAGCTGCCGGGCTCGCCGGAAATTTTGCCTCGATCGGGCAATTGCCGGCCGAACTGCCGTGGTTTCTCGCCGCGGTGCTGGGCGGAGCGCTGATCGGCACCTGGCTGGGGGTCGAGCGATTGCCGCGGGCGCTGCTGTTGCGCACGCTCGGCGTGGTCCTGACCGTCGCCGGCGGCAAGCTGTTGTTCACCTAAAAGTCGAGCATCTCGACCATCCCGCGCGCCGCCAGCGCGGTCGCATCGGCGCGCTGCCGGACCAGCACATCGGCCTCGGCCAGAGCTTTTTGCGCACCCGAATTCTGGTCGGGCAGAATGGCCGCTTCGCCCGCCACCAGCCGCGCGCGGTGAAAGGTCTCGCGCGTGCCGCACGCCGGGAGCGGCGCGGCCAACGGCACCATCCGCCACGCCAGCGCGGCCTCGATCCTTTGTCCATTGAGCCCGGCGAGCAATGGCGCGAGCAACAACCGCGCGGTCACCAGCGCCGAAGTCGGATTGCCCGGCAGCCCGAGAATCAGCGTCGCTCCGGCGCGGCCGAGCCACACCGGCTTGCCCGGCTTGATCGCGACCGTCGCGAACAGCATTTCGAGCCCGAGCGGAGCGAACATCGCCTTGGCATAATCGCGCTCGCCGACCGACGCGCCGCCGGTGACGACGATCAAATCGGCGGTTGCGGCCGCCGCGGCGGCGGCTCGCTCCAGCTCAGGGAGATTGTCGCGCAGGCGTGCAGTGACGATTTCGCCAGCGCCCCATTGTGCGGCCAGCGCGGCGACCCCGAGCGCGACGCTGTCGGGGATTGCGGCCGGTGACGATCGCGCGTCGCCGGGCTCGGTCAGCTCGTCGCCGGTGCTGACGATGGTCAGCTGCGGCTGGCGGTGGAGCAGGACTTCAGCGACATCCGCCGCCGCGGCGGCGACGATCGCGCGCGGATCGAGCCGGCGGCCCGATTGAAGCAATATTTCTCCCGCGGCGAAGTCTGAACCGCGCGCGCGGATGTGCGTCGCCGCCGCGGGCCGCTGGTCGATCAGCACGACGTCGCCTTCGCGCCGGACATCCTCCTGAATGATCACCTGGTCGGCGCCGTCGGGCACCGCCGCGCCGGTGAAGATGCGCGCCGCCGCGCCCGGCGCGACGGTTGCGCCCGAATTGGCGCCGGCCAAGGATTGGCCGACGACGGTGAGCGAGACCGGGCCGCTGGCGAGGTCCGCGGCGCGCACCGCATAGCCATCCATCGCCGAGACATTGGCGCGCGGCGAATCGAGCATTGCCACGACCGGCGCGGCGAGCACTCGGCCCGCCGCGCGCGCCAGCGGGAGCATCTCGGTCCCCAGCGGCGTGGTGACCGAGCGAATCTGCTCGAGCGCTTGATCGAAACTGATCATGGGTGCGGCAAGTCGCCCGACCGGCCGCCGCTTTTTGCGACCACCGCGATGCCGCCGATGACCATCGAACGGTCGATCGCCTTGAGCATGTCGAACAGGGTCAGCCCGGCAATCGCGACCGCGGTCAGCACTTCCATTTCGACGCCAGTCTGGGCCTCGGTCCGTGCCTCGGCGGTGATGCGAAAGCCGGGCAGGCCGGCGTCGATCTCGATCCGCACCGCGACCTTGGTCAGCGGCAGCGGGTGGCACATGGGGATGAGCTCGGCGGTGCGCTTCGCCGCCATGATCCCGGCGAGCTCGGCGGTGTGGATCACCGCGCCCTTGGGGGTCGTTCCGGCGTGCACCTGGGCGAGCGTCGCGGGCGCGCAGGTCAGCGTTCCGACCGCGGTCGCCGCGCGCCGCGTTACCGGCTTGCCCGATACGTCGACCATCGCCGCGCGCCCGTCATCGCCGACATGCGTCAGCCGGTTCAAGCGCATTGCTCGCGCAGCCGCGGGACTTGCCCGGCGAGCGAGCACGGGCGGTAGCGGCTGTCGAGTTCATATTGCAGAATCAGGTCCCAGCCGTCGCGACAGGCGCCGGTCGAGCCCGGCAGGCAGAAGATGAAGCAGTCGCCGATCTGCCCGGCGAGCGCGCGCGACTGCAACGTCGAAAAACCGACCGTGCCGAAACTCGCGCGGTGAAACAGGATCGCGAAGCCGTCCATCTCGCGCCCGAGCAGCGGTCGCACCGCCTCGGGCGTGACGTCGCGCGGCGCGAAGCCGGTGCCGCCGGTGGTCAGGATGACGTCGACGTCGCCCTGCTTGCACCAGTTGCCGATCTGCGTGCGGATGGGCTCGACCTCGTCGCGGACGATTGCGTGGCCGGCGAGCGCATGCCCGGCGGCGGTCGCGCGCTCGGCAAGCAAGCCGCCCGAGGCGTCGGTCTCGGCGGTGCGGCTGTCCGAAATGGTCAGTACCGCGATGCGCAGTGGGTGAAAGGTCAGGCTGTCGTCGATCCCCGCCATGTTCAGCCCCAGCGAGTGTTGTCGGCGTGATCGGCGTCGCTCGGCTCGATCCACGCCGAGCCCTGATCGCCCACTTCGCGCTTCCACAATATCGCCTCGGTCTTCAATCGGTCCATCAGAAAGTCGGCGCAGTCGAAGGCCGCGCGGCGGTGGGCGGAGGAAGCGCCCGCGAACAGGATTGGAGCGCCCGCCGCGATGCGGCCGCAGCGATGGACGACGCGGACGTGCGAAACAGCGAACCGCTCGGCGGCAGCGACCGCGATCGCCTCGAGCGATTGGCGGGTAAGCGTTGGATGATGGTCGAGCACGAGCTCGGTGACCGGCTCGCCCGCCCGGCCCGCCGGACGCGCGATGCCGACGAAACTGACCAAGGCGCCGGCGCCCGCACTTTGCTCGAGCAGCGCGCCAAGCTCCGCGCGCGGATCGAGGCCGGCCTCGACGAGCAGGGCGACTACGCTCATCCGCCCGATACCGGCGGGAGGAACTCGATCTCCGCGCCCGCGCGAACCACGAAATCGTCGCGCACCAGCCGGTCGCCGACGCAGGCGCGCGAATATCTGCTGGCAAGCGTTGCCGCGACGTGCGGATGGTCGCGCGCCAGCCGCTCGCGCAACTGCGCGACCGAACATTCGCCGTCCACCGCGATGGCCGGGGCGATCGCCTCGGCCAGGCGTCCGTAAAAGCGGATGGTGATTGGCGCGCTCATCACTGTCGATGTCTCCTGTCGCCGCGGTCGCGTCAACTCGCCCGATCGTCTCCCGCGCTTATCCGCCATGCAGTCTAAAGGTCAGGTGCATCCGGGCATCGCGCGCTCGCGTATCTTTTGCCGCAGCCCCCCGATCGGCTGCGCTCAAGGAGATTATCATGCACAGCTCACGTTCTTCCTTCCTTCTGGCCGGTCTCGGCGCGCTCGTTCTGTCGGTTGGCTCGGCCGCCCAGGCGCGCAACCCGATGGTTGGCGGCGCCGCGATGTATCCGACGCGCAATATCGTTCAGAACGCGGTCAATTCGAAAGACCACACGACGTTGGTCGCGGCGGTCAAGGCGGCCGGCCTGGTCGACACTTTGTCGAGCAAGGGTCCGTTCACGGTGTTTGCGCCGACCAATGCCGCCTTTGCCAAGCTTCCCGCCGGCACCGTCGCCACGTTGGTCAAGCCCGAGAACAAGGCAACGCTGACCAGCATCCTCACCTACCATGTCGTGCCCGGGCGGATTACCGCCGGACAGATCGCCGCAATGGCCGCGCGCCATCGCGGCACCGCTACGCTCAAGACCGTGCAGGGCGAAAGCCTGCGCTTCATGAAGCGCGGCGGCAGCTGGATGATCATGGACGCCAAAGGCGGCCATGCGCGCATCACCATCGCCAATGTGATGCAGTCGAACGGCGTGATCCACGTCATCGACACGGTGTTGATGCCCTAACCGATAAGGACGCGCCCGGTGCCCCAAACTTTCCGGGCGCAGCCGGTGGGAGGAAGCTCATGATCCCGTTGAGCGGCGCAACGTCGCAGCGCACTCCCGCCGGCTTGCTCTTTTCATGGGCCGCCGCAG
>JBDSTQ010000064.1:0-2791 GCA_039928195.1 Sphingomicrobium sp. | reverse complement strand
ATCGGCAGCCGCAACTTCGGCCGCGACCGCCGCTACCCGATCACCAACGCCTTTCGGACTGGACGTTGAGGCAAGTTTGGGGTAGAATTCTGGCCAGAATTGGAGCCGAGCCATGCGCCACGTCCCTATTGCCGAACTTAAGGACCATTTGTCGGCGGTGATCGCCGCCGCCGCCAAGGGTGAGGAAATCGTCATTACCCGCCACGGCAAGGCCACGGTCAAAATCGTGTCGGTGATCGGGAATTCTGAAGCCCGAAGAGCTAAAGCGCGGGAGGCGTTCGCGCGCATGGCTCAAGTACGGCAGAAGATGCGCGCGGAGGGGCGGACGTCGACCATCGAAGAAATGATCGCGTGGAAGAATGAGGGGCGTCCTTGACCGTAGCAGTGCTCGACGCTTCGGCCTTTGCGCCCGTGCTGCTTGAAGATGAAGCATCGCGAATGCTTCCCGGTCTGGTGGAGGCACTCACCGGACCGGGGATGGCGGCCCCTGCACATTGGCGGATAGAGGTGGCGAACTTGTTGTGGACCGCGGTTCGGCGAGGCCGACTGGGGCTGGCGGAGCGTCCCATCGCCGTACAAACCATAGCGGCCGCCGTGATCGAATTCGACAGGTCGACCGACGATCATTTGTATGATGCCACCTGGAGACTGGCCGAGGCACACAGCCTGACCATCTACGATGCCGCATATCTTGAACTGGCGCTGCGCCGCGGTTTACCTCTGGCGACCCACGACGCTCAGCTTATTGCTGCTGCCGCCAAAGTCTCCGTTTCGCTGTACGGCCAATGACCGTCACCACCCGTTTCGCGCCGTCGCCGACCGGGCGGCTTCACGTCGGCAATATCCGCACCGCGCTGCACAATGCTTTGTTCGCGCTCAAGCATGGCGGCAGGTTCCTGTTGCGGATCGACGATACCGACCGCGCGCGATCGACTGCGGAATTCGACCAGGCGATTCGCGACGATCTTGCCTGGCTCGGACTCGCGCCGGACAGCGCGGTTCGGCAGTCGGAGCGATTCGATTTGTACGACCGTGAATTCGAGCGGCTCAAGGCCGCGGGCCGGGTCTACGCCTGCTACGAAACGCCCGAACAACTCGATTTGCGCCGCAAGGTGCTGCTCGGGCGCGGTCTGCCGCCGGTCTATGAGCGCCCCGCTGACGACGCTCAGGCTCCCGCAGGGCGAGCCCCGCACTGGCGCTTCCGGCTCGACCATGATGCGCCGATCGCTTGGGACGACCTCGTCCGCGGGCCACAAAAATTCGATCCCAAGCTGCTGTCGGACCCGGTTGTGCGGCGCGAGGACGGCAGCTGGCTGTATTTGCTGCCGAGCGTGATCGACGACGTCGACCTGGGCGTGACGCATATCGTGCGCGGCGAGGATCATGTGTCGAACAGCGCGACGCAGATCCAGATGTTCGAGGCGCTCGGCGCGCCGCCGCCGGCGTTCGCGCACGAGGCGTTGCTGCTCGCCGCGGAAGGCAAATTGTCGAAGCGGCTGGGGGCGGTCGGAGTCGAGGAGATTCGCGCTCAGGGGCTTGAGGCGATGGCGCTACTGTCGCTGCTCGCGCGGCTCGGCACCTCGCAGCCGGTCGAGCCGGCCGCCAGGCTGGACGACCTCGCGCGCAATTTCGATTTCGCGCATTTCGGGCGCGCCCCGGCGCATTTCGACCTGCACGATGTTGCATTGCTCAACGCACGGCTGATGCACATGCTCGATTTTGCTCAGGTCGCCGATCGGCTGCCCGATGGCGCGAGCGAGGCCGATTGGCTGCTGTTGCGCCCCAACCTCGAGCGATTGGCCGACTTCGCCAGCTGGTTCGCGGTGATCGCGGGAGAGATCAAGCCGCCTGAGCTCAGCCACGACGATCGCGCCGTGGTGCGCGCCGCCGTCCCCGTCGCCGACGGGCTCGACTGGTCGGGCGAGCCGTGGCGCGCGCTTGCCGACGCGGTCAAGGCCGCCACCGGCGCCAAGGGCCGGTCGCTGTTCCACCCGCTGCGGCTCGCGCTGACCGGCCGCGACAGCGGGCCCGAGATGGCTGGGCTGCTGCCCCGGATCGGCAAAGCCCGCGCCGTCGCCCGGCTTGCCGCCGCCGCCAAGCGCTAACCGCTTCAAATTAACGCGACGATCGTGCTTGCAAGTTAAATGATATGATGTAACATCGTGTTCATCGACTCGCGTTAAGAGGAGATCATGATGCTTGCTTATGCTGCCAAGGCGCACGTGTTCGCCGCTCGCCGCCCGTCCCCTCAGGCGATGCTGCTGATCGTCGCCGGGCATGTCGCATTGATCGCGGTGGTGATGAGCGCGAAAATGGACCTGCCGGCCCGGATTCAGCGCACGATCACCCGCATCGATATGATCCCGCTGCCCGCGCCGCCCCCGCCCGAACCTACCCGGCAGGCGCCAGCCAAACCGGCACAATCGGTCATCGATCGGCAGCCGGTAATCGTCCCCACGTCCCGTCCGCCAGCCGACCCGATCGATGCCGGACCGAATGTCATCCCCGAGCCCGGTGGCGCGATCGCTCCGCCGTTCGATACCGGACCGGTCGTCGAACTGCCGCCGGACTCGATTGCGGTCCGCCTTGGCCCGCGTCTGGCGACTCCGCCGTCGGCGCTGCGCCCGCCCTATCCTTCGTCCAAGCTCGCACGCGAGGAAGAAGCGGTACTCAGGCTTCGGCTGACGATCGACGCGCGCGGGCGAGTCACTGCGGTCGATCCGGTCGGGCGCTTCGATCCGGCGTTCATTGACGCCGCGCGGCGTCACCTGATCGCGCGCTGGCGCTACCT
>JBDSTQ010000063.1:0-3229 GCA_039928195.1 Sphingomicrobium sp. | reverse complement strand
GCACCGAGGCGGTGAAGCTGGTGACGTCGCGCTCGGTGCAGGCGTTGAGTTCGCCGCCGACATCCTCGATCGCTTCGTTGAGCTGGCGCGCCGAGCGCGGGCCCGCGCCCTTGAACACCATATGTTCGAACAGATGCGCAAGGCCGTTCTGCTCGGCGGGCTCGTGGCGCGAGCCCGCGCCGGCGAACAGTCCAACTGCGGCTGTCTCAAGCCCCGGCATCGCGCGGCTCACCACGCGCAGACCGTTGGCGAGGGTCGTCAGCTGGGTCATTCGGGCGGCGTCTTGGCCAGCCGCTGACGCAGCGCGATCGCGTAAATCACCAGCGCCATCAGCGCGAACGCGAACCATTGCAAAGCATAGCCCTTATGATTGTTGGGGATCGCCGAAAGTGACGGCGGCGCGCTCGCCGCCAGGCCCGGCGCGGGCGTCGCCGCGACCAGCCGCATGCGCGAGCGCGCATCGGGGCCGATGATTCCGCTGACCAGCCCGCCGCGCCAGGTCGTGGTCGCGCGCGGGTTCTTCGACCAGCCGAGAACAACGCTCATCCCCGGGCCTTCGGCACCGGTCGAGCAATCGGCGACGTGCGCATAGCCGGGCTCGCCCGCGACATTCTCGCCGACCACGGTGCGCATCGCCACTACGCGCAGGCAATTCCCGGTTGCGTGGCGATAGAGCGGCAGCCGGTCGTCGCTCGGCGGCAGATTGGGCCAGCCGATCGGGGGCATTTTCTCCGCCGCCGCATAGCGCGCGATGATGCCGTCCTTCCAGCGTGCGCGCTGGATTTGCCAGATCCCGAGCCCGATCATCGTCGCGGCCGCGGCAAGGACGATCAGCGTTGGAATGAGCGGCACGCGGCGGATCATTCGACAATCCGCCCTTCGCGTGCGCGGTGGCGATATTCCTGCCCGAGCAGCCATGCCTTGCCCAGCCGCAGCCCGCCAATGGTCAGCGCGGCGGTGACCGGCACCCAGATGAGATGCACCCACCATGGCGGCTCGGCGCGGGCATCGAGCACCAGCGCGCTGACAGTGACGATCGCGCCGACGATCAGGATGAGGAACGCCGCGGGCCCGTCGCCGACGTTGAAACTGTCATAATCGAGCCCGCAGCCGCGGCAGCGTTGCGCGAACTTCACCCAGCCGGCGAACACACCGGGCGCACCGCAGCGCGGGCATTGGCCGGCAAGCGCGGCGCTAAGCGGCGCGGGCTCGGTCACGGCGCGATCAGCCGTGGATCGGCGCGCCCCAGCCGCCCCACACGTAGATCGACACGAACAGGAACAGCCAAACGACGTCGACGAAATGCCAATACCAGGCCGCGGCCTCGAAGCCGAAATGCTGCTTGGGGGTGAAGTCGCCCTTATACGCGCGGATCAGACACACGCTGAGGAAGATCGTTCCGACGAGCACGTGAAAACCATGGAAGCCGGTGGCCATGAAGAAGGTGGCGCCGTAGATGTTGCCTTTGAAGGCGAACGGCGCGTGGACATATTCATACGCCTGGATCGAGCTGAACAGGATGCCGAGCAGGATCGTCAGCCACAGCCCGAGCTTAAGGCCGTCGCGGTCGCCGTGGATCAACGAATGGTGCGCCCAGGTGACGGTCGTTCCCGAACACAGCAGGATCAGCGTGTTGAGCAAGGGGAAGCCGAACGGGTTGAGCACCTCGATCCCCTTGGGCGGCCAGACCCCGCCCACCGCCGCCACCTGGGACGGGATCAATGAGCTGTCGAAGAATGCCCAGAACCAGGCGAGGAAGAACATCACTTCGGACGCGATGAACAGGATCATCCCGTAGCGCAGATGAAGCGACACGACCGGCGTGTGATAGCCCGAATGCGCCTCGCGCACGGTGTTCGCCCACCAATTGTACATCGTCACGAGCACGCCGAGCATCCCCAGCGCGAACACGAACTTGCCATAGGCATTGTCGTGAAACCACATGACCAGTCCGCCGAACAGCGCGCCGGCCGAGATCGCGCCGATCAGCGGCCACGGATCGGGATCGACCAAATGATAGTCATGGTTCTGGGTCGCGGCCATGGTCTGCGGCTTTCTTCGTATGGGACTCTTGCCCGGCGCTCTAGCGGGCCGCAGCGGGGTTTTCCACCGGGTAAAATGTGTAGCTCAAGGTGATCTCGTCGATGGTCCTGGAGTCGGGGTCCCGGGCAATCGCCGGATCGACGAAGAAGACCACCGGCATGTCGACGCTCTGGCCCGGTTTGAGTGTCTGCTCGGTGAAGCAGAAGCATTCGATCTTTTTGAAATATTTGCCCGCCTGGTCGGGGCTGACGTTGAACACCGCCTGGCCGGTGGTTGTCCGCGCGCTGAGATTGTGCGCGCGATAGAAGATCTGCGTGCGCGCGCCCGGCGCGACGCGGACCGTGGTCTGCACCGGCTCGAACCGCCACGGCAGCCCGGGATTGGTGTTGGCATCGAAGCGCACGCCAATCTGTCCGGCAATCGCGCCCGGCGCCTGCGCCGCGCGTAACGGGGTTCCGGCGAAACCGGTCAGCTGGCAAAATGCGCGGTAAAGCGGCACCGAAGCGAAGGCGAGCGCGGCCATCGCCGCCACTAACGCCGCCATCTTGAGCGCGGTGCGGCCGTTCTTCTGCGCGAGCGCGGTCACCAATTCAGTCCGGTTTTGGCGAGCGTGATGAAGTACATCAGCACGACAAACGCGCCGAGCATCAGCGCCATGATCCGCGCGCGCGAGCGCTGGCGTTGGCGGACGATTTCTTCGTCTTGCTTCACCACGCCACCCAACGGTCGGCGACCAGCGCGGCGAACAGCGCGAACAGATAGAGGATCGAAAATTTGAACAGCCGCTTTTCGGGCGCCATCGCGCTCGGCTCGGTTGCGCGGTTGGCAAGCACGCGCGCGGCGAGCACAACGAACATCGCGCTGAGCCCGATTGCGGCGATGCCGTACAGCAGCCCGGTCAGCCCGAGCGGCCACGGCGCAACCGCCGCTGCGGCCATCGGCAAGCTGTAAAGGAAAATCTGGCGGCGCGTGCTTGGCACTCCGGCGGTCAGCGGCATCATCGGGATCCCGGCGGCGGCATAGTCCGAGCGCACAAACAGGCTCAGCGCCCAGAAATGCGGCGGCGTCCACAGGAAGATGATCGCGAACAACAGCAGCGGCAGAGCGGCGACATGGCCGGTCGCGGCGACCCAGCCGATCAGCGGCGGAAACGCCCCGGCGGCCCCGCCGATGACGATATTCTGCG
>JBDSTQ010000062.1:0-2869 GCA_039928195.1 Sphingomicrobium sp. | reverse complement strand
CGGCCAGCGGGGTATCGACGAAGATTTCGATATATTCGCCGCCGGGGAACATCGCCCGCACCATGTCGCGCTCGGCGCGGAACGGGGAGATGAAGGCGGTGATCACGATCAGCCCGGCATCGGCCATCAGCCGCGCCACCTCGCCGACGCGGCGGACATTCTCGACCCGGTCGGCATCGGTAAAACCGAGATCCTTGTTGAGCCGGTGGCGAACATTGTCGCCGTCGAGCAAGAAGGTGTGCCGCCCCAGTGCGTGAAGCTTTTTCTCAACCAGGTTGGCGATGGTCGATTTGCCCGCCCCGCTCAACCCGGTGAACCACAAAACCGCGGGCTTTTGCTGCTTCAACCGGGCGTGCGCCTCGCGGGTCACATCCAATGCCTGCCAATGGATATTATGCGCCCGGCGAAGCGCGAAGTGGAGCATCCCCGCGGCGACGGTGGCGTTGGTCAGTTTGTCGACCAGAATGAAGCCGCCGAGCGTGCGATTATCGGCATATGCTTCGAACACCAAGGCGCGATCGGTAGTTACTTCGGCGACGCCAATGTCGTTCAATCCGAGCGTCTTGGCGGCGAGATGCTCGTTGCTGTCGATCGCCAGCGCATATTTGGGCGCGGCGATGGTGGCCGAGACGGTCTGGGTGGCGAGCTTGAGCCAGTAAGCGCGGCCCGGCAGTAACGCCTCGTCGGCCATCCATACCAGCGACGCTTCGAACTGGTCGGCGACTTCGGGCGAGGCGGCGGCGGCGGCGATTACGTCACCGCGCGAGCAATCCACTTCGGTAGTTAGGGTCAGCGTCACCGACTGGCCGGCCTGTGCCGAGGCCACGTCCTGATCACCGACGAGAATGCGCGCGATGCTGCTGGTCTTGCCCGAGGGGAGGATCCGCACCGCGTCGCCGGTAGCAATGCTGCCTGACGCGATCAGCCCGGCGAACCCGCGGAAGCTGGCGTCGGGGCGGGCGACGAGCTGGACCGGCAGGCGGAACGGGCGTGCGGCGCTGTCGCTGTCGAGCCGCACGGTTTCGAGATGATCGAGCAACGCCGGGCCATGGTACCAAGGCATGGCGTCGGTCCTCGCCGCGACATTGTCGCCGTTGACCCCGGAGGTCGGAATGCAGGCGACGTCCGCAATCCCGATCGACGCAGCGAAGGCGCGATAATCGGCGGCATGGGCGTCAAACACTGCCTGGTCGTAATCGACGAGGTCCATCTTGGTCACCGCGAGGACGAAGTGGCGGACCCCGATCAAATGGCATAGATGCGAGTGGCGGCGGGTCTGGGTCATCACCCCGGCGCGCGCATCGAGCAGGATGATCGCAAGGTCGGCGGTCGACGCGCCAGTCACCATGTTGCGGGTATATTGTTCGTGCCCCGGGCAATCGGCGACAATGAAGCTGCGCTTGTCGGTCGCGAAATAGCGGTAGGCGACGTCGATCGTGATGCCCTGCTCGCGCTCGGCGGTGAGGCCGTCGACCAGCAACGCAAAGTCGATCTGGTCGCCGCGCGTGCCGACTGACCTGGAGTCGGTTTCGAGCGAACTCAACTGGTCGTCGAGCACGGCCTTGCTGTCGTACAGCAAGCGCCCGATCAGCGTCGACTTGCCGTCGTCAACGCTGCCACAAGTGATGAAGCGCAGGAGGGTTTTCTTGTCTGAAGGCGGTGGCATCAGAAATACCCCTCCTTCTTCTTGCGCTCCATCGATCCGGCGCCGTCATGGTCGATCGCCCGGCCCTGCCGCTCGCTGCTGGTCGAGGCGCACATTTCGGCGATGATGTCGGCCAACGTGGTGGCGCTGCTTTCGACCGCGCCGGTCAGCGGATAGCAGCCCAATGTACGAAACCGCACAATGCGCTCAACGGGCGTTTCACCATCGAGCGGGAAGCGATCGTCGTCGACCATCAGGATCATCCCCCCGCGGATCACGGTCGGGCGCGGCGCCGCGAAATAAAGCGGGACGACCGGGATGCTTTCGCGCTCGATGTAGCGCCACACGTCGAGCTCGGTCCAGTTGGAGAGCGGGAAGACGCGGATGCTCTCCCCCGGCGCGATCCGCGCATTGTAGAGGTTCCACAATTCGGGGCGCTGGGTCTTGGGGTCCCAGCCATGCGCGCCCGATCGGAACGAGAAAATCCGTTCCTTGGCGCGGCTTTTCTCCTCGTCGCGCCGCGCCCCGCCGAACGCGGCATCATAGCCGCCCGCGTCGAGCGCCTGCTTCAGTCCCACGGTCTTCCACACATCGGTGTGCAACCCCGGATGATCGAACGGGTTGATCCCGCGCGCTTTGGCGTCGGCATTGGTGTGGACGATCAATTCCATCCCGCTGTCCGCCGCCACCTGATCGCGCAAATCGTACATCGCGCGGAATTTCCAGGTGGTATCGACGTGGAGCAGCGCGAATGGCGGCGGCGACGGGAAGAACGCCTTCTTCGCCAGATGCAGCATCACCGCGCTGTCCTTGCCGATCGAATAGAGCATTACCGGGCGCGCCGCTTCGGCCACCACCTCGCGCAGGATGTGGATGCTCTCGGCCTCCAGCCGGTCGAGGTCGGTCAGCGCGGTCATTGACTCAATTATGCTCGGCGATGAAGCGCATCAACTCGGCCAGCGTCGATTCCATCTGGTCCTGCATCTGGGTGACCAGTTCATTCTCGCGCATGCCTTCATGGTCGAGCGGCTTGGAATAAGAGTCCGAAAACGCCTTGAGGTCGTCGGCGTCGAAAATTCCCCGCGCGACCAGCTTGGCGAGGATCACCAGCAAGCCGTTGGTATTGGCGATATTGCCCGCCACCAGCGCCTCGTCGACCATCGACAATTCGGGCGCGCCCTCGGCCTCGGCAGCTTCAGTTTCGTCATCGATCATGCGCCCACT